>JAAEQG010001439.1 GCA_024231775.1 bacterium | reverse complement strand
GTAATGGCGCGTACCTGGCGACAAATGGCATGGACGACGTGATCCGCCTGTGGGACGTGCGTCACCTCATGCAGCGACCGGCCCGAACGACCGCCGCAATCTCCGTCCCGCACGACTGGGTCCCCAACCTGCCCGAGCACGACAGCCGTGGCCTGGGCCTGATCAAGGTTGGTGATAGGGATGGGTGGAAGCTGCCCTCCTTGGCACTGTCGAACGACGGGAGTCGGTTGTTCGTCGGTTACGGGAACAAAACGCTCGGTTGCTGGGATCTGCGCTCGGGCAGGGAGCTGTGGACCCACGACCAATCTGTCGGTCCCATTGTCGTGGTTTCGCCTGACGGTAAACGGCTGGTCGCGAGTTTTCACGATCACAACGTCTACATTCACGACACCGAGACGGGGGATCAGCTGCAAGTCTGCCGGGGACACACGGAAGGAGCCAATTGCTGCAGTTGGTCACCAGACAGCCGTCGTGTGGCCTCGAGCTCTGCTGACCGCACCATGCGCATATGGAATGCGGACTCTGGCGAATGTCTGCACGTCTGCTCCGGGCACGAGAATACTTATGCGCTTGCCTGGTCACCGGACGGCAGCAAAATCGCTTCCGGTGACGACGATGGCGCCATCCGCACCTGGGACGCCGAAACGGCGCTTCAGCACGCCGCCTGGCAACCACATCACGCGGCGACGTGGGGGCTGAGCTGGTCACCCGACAGCCAAGCCCTGGCCGCCGCATTCTCCGATGGCCGGACGCTCCTGCTGGATGCGCGAGACGGCAGTGTCCTGCGGGTGCTCTCCGACACCATCGGCGGAGGGTGTGGTGCCTGCCAGCCCGCATGGTCCCCCGATGGCCGCTACATCGCCTGTGCATTCCTCAATAAGTGTCGTCAGGTCCGCATCTGGCACACCCAAACGTGGGAGGAGCTGCCGCCGTTCGAATTCCCGGAGAAGGGCAGTTTGTCCCTCGACTGGTCGCCGAACGGTGCGTTCCTGGCCTCGTCGCACAGGGGCAACGTTTTCCGCTTCTGGGACGTGCGGCATTTGGGTGTCCGCGCCACAGGCACGGCCCGCTCCCACCGGCCGGCGGGCCCCTTGCCTGCAGAGCTT
>JAAEQG010001438.1 GCA_024231775.1 bacterium | reverse complement strand
CGCGCGGCCTCCTCTACCTCTGCTCGGCTGACCTCAGCCATCAGCACAGCTCCTTGCGCAGCGTCTCAAGCTCCGCGCGGAACCCGGCCACCCGCTCGATGATGTCGTGCTGGTAGTCGATATCAGCCTCGACCATCCACACCTTGAGATCTCGACCACCCACCAGGCAGGTCACCAGCGCAGCCTCCCATCCGGTGACGAGCATCTGCGCCTGAACCTGCGCGAAGTAGATGGAAGGGCACTCGCGGTAGTTGTATTTCTGGCCGACGAACTGCGCCGTGGTTTTGACTTCGAGCAGCAGAGGCTTGCCGTGAGCCTCGATGCACTGCAGCAGGTCCGTCGCCCAGCTCTTGTCGTAGAGCGTGGCGTCCGGGAGGTCGTAGCCCTTCTGATCGGTCTTGGGTCCGCGTACCGCAGCGAGGTCGGGCTCGAAACCCGACTCTCTGTCGAGCCACGCGTACCCGTCGGTGGTCGCCCCGATGCTCAGGTCGTCCCTCACGTAGAAGCGCTGCACGTTCAGGGTGTGAAGACCCAGCGCCACGCCGGTAGCGTCTGCCACCGGACCCTCCATCCACGACCCCCACCACATAGGCGCGTTCTGCTGCAGCTCGAAGTCGGCGAGCTTGCGCTCCACCAGGGTGTCCGGCTTCTGGTATGGGTTGGCGCCCATCAGCACAGCGACGTCGCTGGCTGTGACAGAGACCTGTTTACGCATGGCCAGCCACTGGTCGCTGCTGGCCTCGCAGACGTAGCGAGCGTTGCTCTCGGGCACCTCGGTGCTCTTGATGTCGATGCTCATGACTTGACCTCGCACGGCCCGACGCTCTGGTCCGCAGCCTGACGCTCGGACTGCAGCCACTCGAGCGCGTGCTCCCGGCACATCATGCCGTCGCCGGTCGTGACGTCTCCCACCGTCTCCGTGCCCGTCGCCGCGCACACCACGCACAGCGTGCGGATGCGCCGAGCGTCGCGCAGCTCCTGGAGGCGAGCGCACAGCGCGACCAGCGAAGCCTCCGGAGTGTCGCCGTAGCCGAGCACGATGCCGCCGCCGAGATCGTCCTCGTTGGTCACCGACGCGTCGTGTCGCAGAGTCTCGTCACCGCGGACCCGCACGGTGAAGCTGACGCTGTCCGTCTCGGGATGCACCTCACGAACGCGTCGAAGTGCGTCTATCATGATCTCACTAGTCATCGTCATCACTCTAGTCCTTCCGCGGGCTGTCTAAACCCGCTGTCCTCATCACTGCCGATATAGTGGGGCTTGGAAGCCGGGGGCGCAACCACTTTCTGAAAATAGTTTCTCGCGCCTCTCTCTTGTCTGCCTACCGAGCGATAATGTACGTTCGTACACTCGCACGTGTCAAGCAAAGGAGAGTGCGCATGAAGCTACGGGACACCATCGACATTGCTCGCAGGCAGGGAGCCTGCACGAGCACGGCTCCAGACTGGCCGACGCTGGGGCTGCGGCAGATAGACGCAGCGCTGGGGCCCATCCCGCCGGGAACCGTGGGGCTGCTCGGCGCTGCCACCGGCTGCGGCAAGAGCAGCATCATGCTCTGGGCGGCACTTAACAGCCCGAGCGCAGGAATCATCAGTCTCGAGGATGGACCGCTGGTGGTCGGGACTCGCACGCTCTCGCTGGCCAGCGGGGTGGACGCACGCGAGATGCTCACCGGGCTGAGCGCCGAGGACCAAGAGAAGGTGGACCACGCCGAGCGGCGCATCGCCGAGCTCGACTTTCCGCTCGTCGAGG
>JAAEQG010001437.1 GCA_024231775.1 bacterium | reverse complement strand
CGTTCGGTGGACCTGAGGCACCGCCACGGGTTTACACCCGAGGCTACCATATGCCGCCCTCCGGGCTCCGGACAGCCGGACACCGCACGTCGGAACGCTCGGTGGACCTGAGGCGCCACCACGGGTTTACACCCGAGGCTACCACATGCCGCCCTCCGGGCTCCGGACACCCCCGCCCGGCAGGCAGAATGCCTACCCCACAATTTTTCGTTATGGGATTCACTGGGTTTGGCGGGCGGCCTTCCTCTCACCCCCACCCGACCCCACTTGGCCTCCGACCGCTGCACGACGCACCGCAAGGGTCCTGCACGGCTTAACCTCTGAGTCTGAGCAAATCGCTCCCGGCCGCAGAAAGGCCCGCCGGTGGCAGCCAACTTCAGGAAGCCTCTCGTACTATCGGGCGCTGGCTTGTGGTAGATTGGTGGCCGGGGTGTCCATGCCAATGGTCTTCAATACGTCCGGTCCCTGCATACCTGAGGACCACTACATGCTGCCGGCAAAGGAACGGCTGCCGGGAGCCCGTGGACTGATCGACCTGGAGCGTTACTTCGTGCTCCACGCACCCCGCCAGACGGGCAAGACCACCACTGTCGCTGCCCTGGCAGAGAGCCTGACCGCGGAAGGACGGTACGCTGCGCTCCTGGTTAGCTGCGAGGAGGCCCAGGCAGTGGGTGAGGACGCCGATCTCGGAATCGATGCGGTCCTGATCCGGATTGCGGAGGAGGCGGCGGCTCTGCCCGAGCCGCTACGTCCACCGCCGCCGGAGAGCGTCGCGCACGTCAAATGGGTGGCCCGGTTAGGGATCTACCTCACTCGCTGGGCCGAGCGCTCATCGCGGCCGGTGGTTCTGTTCCTCGACGAGATCGACTCGATGAT
>JAAEQG010001436.1 GCA_024231775.1 bacterium | reverse complement strand
CCCCCCTCTGTGACGCCTCGAATACGCTCTCGAAGAGCGGAACCGCGGAAAAGAAAACCGGCGCCAGATGGGGATATCTGACGCCGGCTCTTGCTGAAACAGAATACTATAAGCGCCACTCACTAACGCCGTTAAACAACTTTAAACAATATTGCCGTTCCGGGAACGCATGACGGGAACTCGATACTCCCCCGGTGCCGACGGACATAAACTTCTCATAACGGGGCCCGAAACGAAATTAGCGTGATTGCCTGCGTAGTTTTGCCTATGCGCAATCGCCACCGTGGCAGTTGCCCGGAACGCCCCTTTGTGGAAGAACTTCGGGGCATGTAAGCCACCGGCCGGCCGGCGGACTCTGGCACGGGGGTGTGATGCGCGTTTCACTTGGAGCACTGCTGGCAGTCGGCCTTGCCGGGCTGCAGTTCATCGCGGTTCTCGCGGTGGTGTTTTCCTCCTACGTGACCTCGGAACGCGCGCTTCTCGATCACGCCCGCGACCTGCTCAGCGATGTCGGCACCAACACCATTGAGCATTCCCGCGGCTTCCTCAGCCCCGCACGCGGCGCCGCAGAGCTCTCGGCCCGGCTGGCTCAGGACCGGGTGATCGCCAGCGACGTGCCCGAGCTGCTCGAGCAGCTGCTGTTCCAGCAGCTTCAGCTCGCGCCGCAATTCGCTGGGGTCTATCACGGCAACGAGAACGGGGATTTCGTCTATGTCATGCGCGCGGATAATGCGCCCGGGCCGTTCCGGACCAAGATCATCCGCGTCAACGGCGACGAGCGCAGCACCGAACTGATCTGGCGCGACGACGAGTTCCGGGTGATCGAGCGCCGCCTCGACCCCGACGACACGTACGATCCGCGCACGCGCCCGTGGTACATCCGCGCTCGCCAGCAGCTGACCACGATCTGGACAGATCCCTACATCTTCTTCTCCTCCCAGCAGCCCGGCATCACGCTGGCCTCGCCGGTGATGGACGGCCCCGACAGCGTGCGCGGCATCGTCGGCGTCGATATCGAGATCAGCGACATCTCGGATTTCCTCGCCCGGCTGCGCATCGGCAGCACCGGGCGGGCGCTGATCATCCACCGCAATGGCGACGTGCTGGCGCATCCGAACCAATCCCTGCTCAAGACCAAGGACGCCGACGGCACGCTGCGCTTCGTCGACATCCGGCAGTTCGAGGACCCCATCGCCCGTGCCGCCTTTGCGCAGGTCATGGAGAACGGGGTCGCTGCCGTGGAAGAGGAGACGCTGTCGCAGTTCCGCTACAACGGCGGGACCTATGTGGCCGTCGTGATGCCACCGATCAGCGAGCACCTGCCCTGGACCATCGCGGCCTACGCGCTGGAAAGCGACTTCACCGAGGTGATCAAGGAGAACCGCCTGACCAACATCTGGATCGCGGCGGTGGTGGCGGCAATCACCGGGATCTGCGGGCTGGCGCTGGCGAATTTCATCTACAAGCCGGTGCGCGCCTTCGCGGTGCGCTCGGCGCTGATCTCGCAGGGGGAACTCGATCCTTCCGACCCGCTGCCCAAGACCTACCAGGAGCTTGAGAACGCCAACGAGACGCTGATGCAGCAGATCGCCGCCCGGCGCGAGACCGAGATGGAATACGGCAGCACCTTCGCGCTGTCCTCGCGCGGCATGGCCCAGATCGACGCCCGGACGGGGCGCTTCCTGCGCGTCAACGAGCGATTCTGCGAAATCACCGGCTACAGCGCCGAGGCGCTTCAGGTCATGGCGATCTCGGACCTGATCCACCCGGACGACCCGCCCTTCCGCCTGTTCACCGGAGACGACGGCGATCCGGTCCGCGAGATCAACCAGGAACTGCGCTGCGTGCGGCGCGGCGGCGCGGCGATCTGGACGGCGCTCAACTCCATCCTGATCTTCAACCAGCAGGGCCGACCGCTGCATTTCGTGCTCACCATGGACGACATCACCCAGGCCAAGCACACCGAGGAACAGATCGCCGAGCTCAGCAAGGACCTGTCGAATCTGTCGCGCGACAACACGATGGGCCAGGTCGCCGCCGGGCTGGCGCACGAGCTCAACCAGCCACTGACCGCCATCGCGCAGAATGCTGACAGCGCGCTCTACGCGGTCGACCAGATGAGCGCCGCCAATCCCGAGCTGCACGCCACGCTCGAGGAGATCGCCGAGCAGTCGGTGCGCGCCGGCGAGATCATCCGCGCCCTGCGCGCCTTCATCCGCCGCGACGAAGGCATCCGCACCGATTTCGATCTTTCCGAACTGGTGGCGCAGACCCAGCGCCTGGTCATCGCCGAAGCCCGCGCCGCCAACGCGACGATGACCACCGAGCTCGAAGACCTGCCGCCGGTGAACGCCAACCGCCTGCAGATCGCGCAGGTTCTGGTGAACCTGCTGCGCAATGCCATCGAGGCCGTGGCCGAGAATACCGAAGGCGAGCGCCGCGTCACCGTGCGGGCGCACAGGCTCGGCAAGCAGGTTCTCGTGACCGTGGCCGATACCGGCCCGGGAGTGTCGCCCGATATCAGTCTCTTCACCGATTTCGAGACCACCAAGCCCAGCGGCATGGGCCTTGGCCTGTCGATCTGCCAATCCATCGTGCAGGCCAATGACGGTCGCCTCTGGCACGAGCGCTCGGACCCGCGCGGCGCAAGTTTCCGCTTTACGGTGAATGCCGCGGAAATGCCGTCCTGACCGGATCCCGGTAAACCGAAAAACTGGCGTGTCCGCATGGATGCAAAGAGACCAAATTGGTCTACCAACAGTTGCTTATCCTTGAAAAAGCTGACATTCCGCGCTGAACTCTTTTCGAGAAACAGAATTTCCCTGCGCTGTTTCGCAATTCAGGTTTCGGTTTTCCATGGGTGACAGCAATCAGATGATCTTCATCGTCGATGATGATCAGGACATCCGGACCTCACTGACCCGCGCGCTGACGCAGCGCGGCTTCGAGGTCGAGGCCTTCGCCTCCGGGCGCGAGTTTCTCGCCGCCTATGATGGTGAGCAGGCCGCATGTCTGGTGCTGGATCACGGCATGCCGGGAATGAGCGGGCTCGAATTGCAGGCCCTGCTGAACGGCCAGGGCAGCCCGCTGGCGGTGGTGTTCATCACCGGCCATGGCGGGGTGCCGGAATCGGTGCAGGCGATGAAGGCCGGCGCGGTCGATTTTCTCGAGAAACCGTTCCGCCAGTCGGTGCTGATCGAACGGATCGAGACCGCCCTCGAGATCGCATCGGCCAAACGTGACGCGCTCGAGACGCGGCGCGCGCTGCAGGCCCGCTTCAATCGGCTGACTGCGCGCGAGGAAGAGATCGTCAAGCGCATGCTCACCAACCCCGCCGAGGTATCGAGCAAGGAGATCGCCAACTCGCTCGGCATCAGTCCGCGCACCGTCGATCACCACCGCGCCCGTATCCTCGAGAAGCTCGAGATCCGATCGCTGGTCGAGCTGGTCGACCTTGTCAGCAAGCTGCGCGGCGAAAGCGCATCGGCACAGCTCTGACGCCTCCGCCCGGGCCACACGCTCGCGCAGCACCTGACGGCGACAGGCCGCCTCCGTTCTGGTACCCCTTGCTGAGATAGCTCTTGTCATTGACCGACTGGGTGAACGAGACACTGCCCACCGGCAGGTCGCGGTGTCACGTCAGGAGCCTGGCATGCTCGATGATCGGGCGGCTCCTGTCCGTTCGAACCGCAACGCATGCGTCATCGCCACCCGGACGATCCGCATGATCGCACCAGTCCGGGCGCTCTGCGTTGATCCGGACCGCACCAAAGACGCGGGCGACCTATCGTCTCGACCCATCCCACTACGGCGTAATCTCGCAGGACATTCCAGCAGAGGAGGTCGCACACCCAACACACGCGGCCACGAGCGACCGACATACGCGATCCCTTGCCGTTTCCGCCGAAGCAGAAAATTAATGCAAGACGTGACAGAGAAGATTGCCGCAAGCTACACTTATGCGCGAGTCCTTCGCGATACATGGAGAAGATTCGATGAGTAGATTTACAGCCTTGGCCACTGCCGCCCTATTTTCCGCTTCAATGGCCACGGCTCAGGATGCCGGAACCGACAAGCCCAACATTCTGGTGATCTTCGGAGACGATATCGGCCAGACCAACCTCTCGACCTACAGCTTCGGCCTCATGGGCTACGACACACCCAATATCGATCGGATCGCCTCCGAGGGTGCCAAGTTCACAGACTATTATGCCGAGCAGAGCTGCACTGCGGGCCGCTCTACCTTCATCACCGGCCAATCGACGCTCCGCACCGGCCTCTCCAAGGTCGGGCTGCCCGGGGCAAACGCCGGCATGCAGGACGTGGATGTGACGCTCGCCTCTGCGCTCAAGGATCACGGCTACGCCACCGGCCAGTTCGGCAAGAACCACCTCGGCGACCGCGACGAGCATCTCCCCACGGAGCACGGGTTCGACGAGTTCTTCGGCAACCTCTATCACCTCAATGCAGAGGAGGAGCCGGAGCAGTTCAACTATCCGCAGGACCCGGAATTCCGCGAGCGCTTCGGCCCGCGTGGCGTGCTGCACTCCTATGCGGATGGCGAGATCGAAGACACCGGCCCGCTCACCCGCAAGCGGATGGAGACCGTCGACGGGGAAACCGCCGCCGGCGCGATCGACTTCATGACCCGCGCCGTGGAGTCGGGCACGCCCTTCTTCACCTGGTACAACACCACCCGGATGCACTACAAAACCCACGTGCGGGACGAGAACCGCAGCGAGCCGGGCCTGACCGCGCCGACGGAATATGCCGATGGCATGGTCGAGAATGACGGGGTGATCGGCGAGGTTCTTGACGCTCTCGACGAACTGGGTGTCGCCGACAACACGCTGGTGATCTACACCACCGACAACGGTCCCCACCAGAACACCTGGCCGGACGCGGGCACCACGCCGTTCCGGTCCGAAAAGAACACCAACTGGGAAGGTGCATATCGCGTGCCGGCGCTGATCCGCTGGCCCGGCATGATCGAGCCCGGCACCGTCTACACGGAGATGTTCTCGGGGCTTGACTGGTTCCCGACGATCATGGCCGCCGTCGGAGACACCGACATCAAGGAGCGTCTGATGGCGGGGACCACCATCGACGGCGAGGAGTACAAGAACCATCTCGATGGCTACAACCAGCTCGACTACCTCACCGGGGCCACCGATGAGGGCGCGCGCAACGAGTTCTTCTACATCAACGATGATGGCGAGATTGTCGGCCTGCGCTACGAGAACTGGAAGGTGGTCTTCAAGGAGCAGCGCAAGCAGGGCACCATGGGTGTGTGGGCCGAGCCCTTCACCGAGCTGCGTGTCCCCAAGCTGTTCGACCTGCGTGCCGATCCCTACGAGCGCGCCGACATCACCTCGAACACCTACTGGGATTGGGTGAGCGATCACGCCTACCTCGTGGCACCGGCCTCGCAGGAGGTCGCGAAGTTCTTCGCCACGTTCGAGGAATATCCGCCGTCGCAGCGTCCGGACAGCTTCTCGATCGATCAGATCCAGGAAGAGCTGAACAACAGCCTCGCGAACATGGGTAGCAACTGATCTCACCGCATTGATCTCGGGCCGGCCTGCGCTGCCGGCCCGACTTGCGCCAATGCCCCGAGCCATCAAGCTGATCGCCGGGTCTTGAATGCCCGGTGACCTGCTCCCCATAGCGTCCGCGTTTATGAGTTAGCTCTGTTCAGGGTTTGGTCCTCTACTGACCGTTGGTGATACTCCCACGGGGTGAGCCCGTCGAGGCTGGTGTGG
>JAAEQG010001435.1 GCA_024231775.1 bacterium | reverse complement strand
CGCAGGAGGTGGAGGTGGCGCTGCACGCGGAGGGGGTGCGGGTGGAGGATGCGGCGGCGCAGCAGGTAGAGATTGCCGATGGCGGCGAGGTCAAGGTGACGTGGTGGGTGGAGGTAGAGGACGTGGAGGCGGTGGACGTGACGATGAGCGCGGTGGCGGGCGATTATGCGGACGCCGCCCGCCCGCGCCTGACGACGGGGCCTGATGGCACGTTGTTGGTCTATCGTTACACTGCGCCGGAAGTGGTCGGTACGGGCGGACAACTGGTGGATGAGGATACGCGCACCGAGGTGGTGGCGCTGCCGCCCAGGTACGACGACCGGCGGGGGGAACTCTCTATCCGGCTGGACCCGTCGCTGGCGGCGGGGATGGTGGATGGCCTGGATTATCTGGAGCATTTCCCCTACGAGTGCACGGAGCAGACGGTCAGTCGTTTTCTGCCCAATGTGTTGGTCTACCGCGCGCTGCGCGACCTGGGGATTTCGGACCCTGAACTGGAGCTCAAGTTGCCGGGCCTGGTGGAGCAGGGCTTGGGCAAGCTTTATTTGCAGCAGCACGGGGACGGCGGTTGGGGCTGGTGGTACGAGGGCGAGAGCAATCCGCATCTGACGGCCTACGTGGTCTTTGCGATGGCAAAGGCGCGGGAGGCGGGCTTTGACGTTCGCGGCGACGCGATCGAGCGGGGCTTTAGTTTTGTGGAGGGTGCGTTGGTGAGCGCCCGCGAGCTTACATCTTACCGCGAGGCGAACCGGCAGGCGTTTGTGCTCTATGTGATGGCGGAGGCAGGCCAGGCCCGCCGCGCCAGTGAATATACCGGCGATCTGTTCTCCCGCCGCGACAAGCTGAATCATTATGGGCGGGCGTTCCTGGCGATGACGTTGGGTACGATCAATGAGGACGACGAGCGCATCGCGACGATTCTGTCTGATTTGCAGAACGCGGCCATTCTCAGCGCCACAGGCGCGCATTGGGAGGAGGCTAATTATGACTGGTGGGCGATGAACACGGATACGCGCTCGACGGCCGTCATTCTGGCCGCGCTGGCCCGGCTCGACCCGGACAACGCGCTCATCCCGAACGTGGTGCGCTGGTTGATGGTCGCCCGGCGGGACGGTATCTGGGAGACGACGCAGGAGACGGCGTGGTCGATCATCGCGCTGACCGACTG
>JAAEQG010001434.1 GCA_024231775.1 bacterium | reverse complement strand
GGAATCGAAAATCCCCCATCTCCAAATCCTGGAAGCAGGCCACCCGACGCCGGACAAGGATTCTGTGCGTGGAGCGCAAGCCATCGCCGATCTGGCGCGCCGGGCGATGGAACGCGATCTGCTCATCTGTCTCATCTCTGGCGGCGGTTCGGCCCTGTTGACGCTGCCCGTGCCGGGCCTGACGCTGTCCAATTTGCAGGCCCTCACCGGCGCGCTCCTGCGCTCTGGGGCGACGATCAACGAGATGAACACTGTGCGCAAGCACTGCTCGCAGATCAAGGGCGGCAACCTGGCCCGCCTGGCCGCCCCGGCGACGACGATCACCCTGGTGCTCTCCGACGTGGTCGGCGATCCGCTCGACGTCATTGCCTCTGGCCCCACTGTGCCCGACCCGACGACGGTGGCGGACGCGCGGGGAGTGCTGGGGAGGTATGGAATTGGGGAGCACTCTCTCTGCGAGACTCCAAAGCCAGGCGACCCTGTCTTTGAGCGGGTGCAGCACGTCGTCGTCGGCTCCAACCGGTTGGCAGCGGTGGCGGCGGTGGATGAGGCTCGCCGCCTGGGGTTCAACGCGCTGCTGTTGAGCACCTACGTCGAGGGGGAAGCGCGGGAGGTGGCGCGGGTGGCGGCGGCATTAGCAAAGGGAATCAGTGCCCACGGTGACCCGATCTCCCCACCTGCCTGCCTGGTGTGG
>JAAEQG010001433.1 GCA_024231775.1 bacterium | reverse complement strand
GTTCGCAGGATGCAAGACGAGTCAACCACATGACCCCAGCCAAACCCAGACTCGGCGTGGTATCGTTCCTGAACGCGCGCCCCTTGACTGAGGGTCTGGACGACCCCGCCAAAGGTGTGGAACTCCACCGCAACGTCCCCGCCGCCCTGCCGGGACTGCTGGATCGAGGCGCGGTGGACGCAGCCTTGGTACCGGTGATCGACTTCGTTCAACCGGATCGCACCTGGGCCATCATCTCCGACGCCTGCATCGGATGTGACGGGGAAACGCTGACCGTGCGCGTCTTTTCCCGCGTACCCGCAAGCGAGATTCGTCACCTTCACGTGGACGGAGATTCCCATACCTCGGTGGTGCTGGCGTCAGTGCTTTGGCGCGAGATGTTCGGTACCGAGCTGGTCATCACGCCATATACAGAGGCGACTCGAGAGGCGCAATGCGAGGCGGTCCTGCTGATCGGCGACAAAGTGATCAACCACGGGCTGGTGGAGTTGGATGTCGAGATCGACCTGGGCGGGGCGTGGAAGTCTCTAACCGGCTTGCCGTTCGTCTTTGCGTTCTGGGCGGTCCAACACGACCAAGAACTCGATACGCTGGCAACCCTGCTGTCCACCGCGCGCGACCTGGGCGTCAGGAACGTCGATCGTATCGCCGAGGATATCGCCCCCGGAATGGGCTGGCCGGTGGAGCTAGCCCGTCGCTATCTGTCGCGTCGCCTGGTATTCACGCTGGATGCGCCCATGCGGCGCGGGCTGGACCGTTTCCTCGAGCTGGCTGCCGCCCACCGCCTGATACCAACTGCGCCGGAGCTGATTTACACATGAGTACACCGGGCTCAGACACCGGCCCCTCTGCATCCGTCTCGCCGCATGCACACGACACGGGGGTAACGCCGAAGTCGCGTGTGAGCGACAGCGAAGCCCTGGAGATGTACCGGGAGAGCACGATCCACGAGTTGGGCCGCCGAGCCTTCGAGACCTCCCGCGCCCTCCATCCCGAACCGTACCGAACCTACGTGGTCGATCGCAACATCAACTACTCCAACCTCTGCACCGCCAAATGTGCTTTCTGCAATTACAAAGTCGCCCCGGGCGACAGCAACGGCTACGTACTCAGCCTCGACGAAATCGGAAGGAAGCTCGACGAATTGCTGGCGATCGGCGGCAGCCAGGTGCTTATGCAGGGCGGTCTCGTCCCGGCGGAGACCCTCGGTTTCGAGTGGTATCTGGACCTGCTCCGCTACATCAAGACGAACTACCCTTCGATACACATCCATGCCTTCAGCCCGCCGGAGGTGTTTGCCTTCCACCAGATGTTCGACATGACCGTGGGCGACGTGCTGCTGCGTCTTCAGGACGCCGGACTGGACACCATCCCCGGCGGCGGGGCGGAGATCCTGGTGGATCGCGTGCGCAACAAGATCAGCCGCGGCAAAACCCGAACGGACGAATACCTGCTGGTGATGCGCGAAGCCCATCGCATCGGGATGCGCACGAGCATCACCATGATGTTCGGACACCTGGAGACCATCCCCGAGCGGATCGAGCACTTTCGGCGGATCCGCGATTTGCAGGACGAAACCGGCGGATTCACCGCCTTCATTCTCTGGACCTTTCAGCCGGAGAATACTCCGCTCGGACGGGTGCGTCGGCGCCCACCCGACGAGCGCAGTCTGCCCGATGGGAAGCACCTCCATCTCGCCGGCGCCGCAGAGTACTTGCGGATGCTGTCTTTGGCGCGGCTCTACCTCGACAACGTAGCCAACATTCAGTCGAGCTGGGTTACCCAGGGTCCGAAGATCGGCCAACTGGCCCTGTTCTTCGGCGCAAACGACATGGGGTCGGTGATGATGGAGGAAAACGTGGTCTCCGCCGCGGGAACCACCTTCTGCCTGGACGAAGCGGAGATCCGTCGACTCATCACCGACGCGGGATGGCAACCGCGCAGACGCAACTGCTACTACGAACTGACCGATCAGGAGGGTAGGCCAACCACTTCCGTCTGATTGGTGATTGTTCTCTGCGTTTCAGATCAGACGGTCGTCAATCGTCAGAGCTGCGCCGTCACGGAATGGCGGGTATCTTGCGCCAAGCGGCCGCGCGGCTAGCGTCTCACCGCCGGCCCATCAATCTCCCGTATTCAGATGCCCTCGTGCCGAATCGATGCCTATAATCGGTAGCGAGGCGTGCAGAGCAGCCCTCCCCTCCCTCCCAGGGAGGGGTTGGGGGAGGGTCAAGAGGCCCCAAACCTACCCTCTCCCCCAGGAGAAAGAGGCTTGGGTCCGCAGCATGAACGCGGGAAACGGCAGTAATCAGCTGGAGTTCATACAACTCCTCGCCCAAGGAGTTGCAGGATCGGTTCCAGTGTCGAGTACGCCGAACCATACGCCTGATCAGTCCCCCCACCGTCCGGGCTTGTGCCTGGGGCAACCCGTGCTGTATCCCGACATCTACGTCTGGTTCGTGTTCCTCGCCGCCGTGGACCTCATGCTCACCTGGGTCATCCTCGCAACCGGCGGAAAAGAGCTGAACTGGATTGCCGCCAGCATCGTCGAGC
>JAAEQG010001432.1 GCA_024231775.1 bacterium | reverse complement strand
CTGGAACTTCCCGCGTGTCTTCTCGTTGTCCAAGGCCTTCGTCACCAGCTTTTCCAGATACGCCTCAACCTCACTGGCGGCGTCCTTCTCACTCATCAACTGGCCTGTCTGCTGGTGCCGGGCGGTCATGACCTGCCAGACCATGTCGCCCGCATCGGCAGCCTGGACGAGCGGATGCTCCTCACTGCTGCCTACGTACTGCTTCACGTTCGACCTCGCTTCATCAACAGCGGCCTGCATCTTTACCTGTTCAGCCATTTGCTTCTGTTGCTGCAGCTCGGACCTCAGCGAAGTCAGTTCGCTCTTCAAGCCCTCGATAGGATCGGGGCCAGAACCTTGTAAGCGCTGGGCGATGGCGTCTCTGTCCATGCCGCTGCGCTCTAGGAACGACACCGGGTCCGCCTTCGCCTGATTGGCGAGGTTCTCCGCGTGCTGAACCTTGTACTGCTGCTCTTCGAGCGCTCTCTGCGACTCGCGGTTCTTGCGCTCCTGATCAATCAGGGAACGCAACGCCGTCGTCGCACTCGGGCTCGAGATGTAGTCGGGGTCGGTAGTCGGGGTCTCTGGGGTGTTCTCTTCGTCGCTCATTGTGGCCTCACATCACGATGTTGCCGTCGGTTGGACCCACGGCCGTAGGCGGTGCGCCTCCGGGTCCGGGGGCTGGCGGGGCTCCGGGTACCATCGCTCCCTGAGCCATCGCCATTTGCTGCATCTGCGCACGCTGCATCATCTGGTGCGTAGATACGAGGTACTGCCGAAGAAGATCGAGTCGATCCTCCGGTACTCCATTCTGCTCTGCATTCTGCAAAGCCGCCTGCACCTTCTTGAGTGCGAGCGTGTGGTCCTGGTAGGGCGGTGGAGGCATGTAGCGCCCATCGTCCAGCATGAACTCGATGTTGCGGTCGATGAGCATCGACGCTGCGCGGTCGAGAGAGAGCTGAGCTTCGAGGTCGGGGAAGTCCAGAAGCCGCTTCGCCTCGTCGGGGCCGAGAAGGTTGAGCGAGATCATCTGCTCCACGAAAGCGAGCCTGCCAGCCGGTGTTACTGGCAGGCTCGATGACGGGTGTACCTGAAGCACATAGTCATCGGCCTCCATGTCCACCTCGGAGAAGTCCACCGCCTCGATGGTGTTCTTGTCCTTGCTCATCACAACGCTGTATTCGTTGTCCTCGGCGTAGATATCCT
>JAAEQG010001431.1 GCA_024231775.1 bacterium | reverse complement strand
GCGTCCGGGTAGCAAGACTCGCACGCGTTCGGGTCCAGGTCCGGACACTTCGCTCCGGTTCCCGCTGTGTCGTCGCAGTCCGTGTTGTCCGCCAAATAACCAGATGGCACATAGCACGCCACTATCGAAATATCGGGATCTCCATAGGCGTCGCCATCGGCGTTGCGGTAAAACGTGTCGCAACCGGTGATACACTCCCCGCCCGTCTCCGGGCTGTCGTCGCAGTCGCTGCCTCCGGCACACACCGCCGCATACGCCCCGTCGCCGTCCTCGTCCGTCTCGCAGTCCTCCCCGGGACCCGCGTCCGGCATGTCCTCTCGGCACAGGTCGATACGCGCGTCGTAGAATGTAGAAGGCGAGCTCTGGTTGTTGTACTCCGTCAGAATCCATTCCGCTGACCGCGCTATGCCCTTGGTGACCCGCGCCTCGTCCAGACTCCCGTCAAAGCCCCAAATGTTGTCGCTCTTGGAGATGAACAGATCGCTGCCCATGTCCAGGTTCAGGCCGGCTACACCGGTGTTCGTGTCCACCACCGCGCCGTTGGCGTACATCGTCAGGGCCACACCGTCCCACGATACAACGAGATAGCTCCAGTCGCTGCGCTGCACGGGCAGCGTGGACTGCAGCTTGTTCTCGTCGCCGCTGATGAACAGGGCGTTGTCGCTGACGATGGTGAAGGCAAAACCTCCCGCCAACGCCTCGCTACCCTTGTTGAACAGCTCGTTGCGTGAGCCGTTGGTGGGGAAAACCCAGATGCCCAAGGTGAACGGGCCCGAGAAGTCGAAGTCGGTAGCGTCGCTG
>JAAEQG010001430.1 GCA_024231775.1 bacterium | reverse complement strand
GCAAACATCCCCTCGTAACGGCCCGGCGCGACCTGCGCCAACTCGACCAACACCGGTTCCCCGTCCGGCCCTACCAGGCTCACACCCGCGTCCAGCCCATTGACAAACCCCCCGTCCTCCTCCACCGCGTCCACCGTCACGCGAGCCTCATCCCCCTCCAACGCGACGTTCACCTCCACCGGCACGTCCGCCCGCTCCACAATCGTCCACCGCACCGCCTGGCTCCAGAAACGGCTGAACCCTTCCCACCCCACCCACTGCTGCGCCCAACGACCCGTCGCGTCCGACGTCCAGGCCACAGAACGACCCAGCCCATACTGCCAGGCCGCCAGCAGCGGATCATCCTGGTGCGTGGAAAGGATCACACGCGCAGCCGACTTGCGTGTGGTGGCAACGTAACCCGCCAATTGCGGAACCGCCTCGATGCCGGTCAGGATCGGGCTGATCGACGCCTGCTGCGGATAGAACGGCTCCTCGACGATATAAGAGCGCATCGCCAACTGCGTCTCCTCGGCAAAGATGACGGGCAGGTTGGCGGCCTGATCGGTGAAATGATAGCGCCCGTTGCCCAACCCGGCGATCTCTTCCAAGAAACGCAAATCCTGCCCGGCCCCAATGGCGACGCTGCTGAGCGTGATATTCTGCGCCGCCATCTCCTCCTCCACCAACTCCCGCACCCCCTCCTGGTGCTCCGAGTCAGAACCATCGGCCAGGAGAATAATGTGCCGCACGGGCCGGTCGGAATCCGCCAGATAACGCAGCGCCTC
>JAAEQG010001429.1 GCA_024231775.1 bacterium | reverse complement strand
GCAGGAAGACCCCGCCGGCAGGCTGGTGGTGTATTCGTGCGGCCCCGAGCCGATGATGCGGGCCGTCGGACGAATGTGCGTGGATCGCGATATCGACTGCCAGCTCGCACTCGAGCGCCACATGGGTTGCGGCATGGGAACGTGCCAGTCGTGCGTGTTCAGGATGCGGGCCGACAACGAACAAGGGTGGGTCTACAAGCTCGTCTGCACGGACGGGCCGGTCTTCGCGGCCCGGGACATCGTCTGGGACTGAGATTCAGCGCACAGATCGCTGAGGACGCCGAGAGGGCAGGTAAGTCACCAGGGATTGCGGGATGATGTATACCCCCGCAGATCCGTGTGCTCTTGTCGCCCGAGCAGCCCCCCCTACCGCTTGTCGCAGTCCTTCAGGAGCAATTCGCAGACGGCCTCCTGGAGAACCTTGGCCGGGCTGCTGCCGTGGCGGAGGCGGTTGCCCAGGACGGAGAACGCGTAGCGGATTCGCATCTTGTCGTCGAGCACGTAGCCGCTCAG
>JAAEQG010001428.1 GCA_024231775.1 bacterium | reverse complement strand
GGCGCCGATGATTATATCACCAAGCCGTTCTCGCTGGAGGAGATGCTGGCCCGCATCGGGGCGATCCTGCGGCGCACCGACCCGGCCCGGGCGGTGGGGCAGACCTTCCGGTTTGGCGATCTGGACGTCGATGTCCAGGCCCTGCAGGTCACCCGCGACGGTCAGCTCATCGAGATCAGCGCGCGGGAGGCGGGGATCCTTCAGCACTTCGCCGCCAACCCCGGGCGCGTCGTCAGTCGCGACGAGCTCTATCGCCAGGTCTGGAAGGAGACGCTGACCGATCTGGGCACGCGAACGGTGGACATGCACATCGCCAAACTGAGGGCCCGCATCGAGCGGGACAGCAACGACCCAAAGATGATTCAGACCGTCCGTGGGGCGGGCTATCGATACGTTCCCTGAGAGGGGGTAGGTTCACCGTGCACAAGCGACTTCTCATCTTGTCGGCGATTGTCCTGGCGGCGCTGGTCGCGCTGTCGTGTCTGGGCTACCACGCCGTGACGAAGTGGGCCCAGGGTCTGGAAG
>JAAEQG010001427.1 GCA_024231775.1 bacterium | reverse complement strand
CATGGCGTGGACCAGCGTCTGTTAATCGCTGCGCAGAATTTCCAGGGCCAATCCTGGCGGGAGACGACATCCCGGCGGTTTGACAACACGGGGGCTCGGAACTTTTTCGGTCCCATCTGCACCGGCAACAAGGTGGTCGCCGACGCCAGCCTGGCCCAGCAGTTTCGCGAAGTGTGGATCAAGCTGATCGGGGTGGAGATGGAGGCCGGCGGTGTCGCTGGCGCAAGCTCTCAGGCTGCCTGTAGGCCGGGCTTTTTCATGGTCCGCGGCGTCTCCGATCTGGCCGACGGAGCCAAGGACACCGAAGACGTGAAACAGTGGCGACCCTACGCCTGTGAAATCGCAGCGGCATGGGCTGTCGAGTTCCTGAAAAGCGGCCCGGTACCGGCTGCGACCAAGACGCCGAGCGCCGGTGCTATCGCCGGGTCGAAGCTGCCCTACGATTCGGTCCCCTGCCCTGACCACCACCCCGAAAACTTCGCGGACGCAGTCGTGGCCCTGCGGGACGCCCGTACCGGCATCTACCTGGGCGCCCGCTACGGTCTCACCCCGCACACGCTGATCGAGTCGAATGTGGCCGGAGAGGT
>JAAEQG010001426.1 GCA_024231775.1 bacterium | reverse complement strand
TGTGAGCGGCGCCGACATCGATAAGCAGATTGTCTATCCCTCACGCGGTAGGTGGCATCTGCAGACCGTTCGTACCGTCGCTGCTGATGTAGCCAACGCAATCCTTGGAATGGCTTCCACGAGGAGTTCCTATGGGGAGGGGCTGGGTGAGGGGCGGGTGCCCCGTCCTTCGCGGAGCAACGGGTAAGGGCTCACCTGCAACGACGCCGAACCATGAACGACTCTGACCCACGCACTGATGACGAACTCGTCGCCGCTGCCGACGACGGCGATACATCAGCCTTTGACGCCTTGTACCGGCGCCATCGCGACTGGGTGGTGCACCTCGCTTACCGCTTTGTGGGCGATCGTGATGAGTCCCTCGATGTCCTGCAGGACACCTTCGCCTACTTCCTCCGCAAGTTCCCCGGATTCCGCCTGACCGCGAAACTGACCACGTTCCTGTACCCGGTGGTCAAAAACCTCGCCCTAGCCTCCCTGCGCAAGAGGGGCCGCCACCTCTCCGACGTGGATATGCTGCATGCCATCCCCGCCCCTGAAGACCCCCCCGCCGCCTCGCGCCCGGAACTCGCCTCCGCCCTGGCCACTCTTCCCCAGCCGCAGCTCGAAACTCTGCTCATGCGCTACGTTGACGGCATGAGCATGGCCGAGATCGCCAGCGCCCTGTCCATCCCCGTGGGCACGGTAAAGTCGCGCCTCCATCACGCCCTGTCAGCTCTTCGCCACGACAAGCGCACCCGAGAATATTTCGAACCTTAAGCACACCGGCAACAAGATCCTTGAACCTGCTTAGTGACCAGACCATCCCAAAACCCCTCTCCCCTGGGGGGAGAGGTTGGGTGAGGGGCAAGAACCCAAACCTCTCCGCCCACCATTCTTCTCCGCGCCCTCTGCGTCTCTGCGTTCCATCACCCCGCAACGCCGAACGTTGGGCGTCGAACTCTCAACCCGGAACTCCGACTTCCGAACTCCGAACCTCACAATCTGCCCCCGATTCAGGCTCGGCAAACTGGGTCAATTGGCGAACTTGGGGCGAACATGACGGTCGCGAGGCCAAAAAGTGCCACCCTATGGCACTCCAAAGCGACGTCAAAATAGGCAAACCTTGCGGATAAAAACGACCCAAAGTGACAGGTCCGTGTCACTTCCTGGCCCACTCGGAGCCCGTCCCCGATCGCGCGCCATGTACTACCCATTGGGGGAACATGCGCGCGGAGTTTTTCCACAGATTCCGTGAACCAAGGGGGCCTCCCGCGCACTAAACCCCTGGAGACTCGATCATGGGCGACTGGCAAGAACACAGCGAAGACACCGAAACACAGGCCCCACAGCGCCTGGCGGGCGATCTGCGGGGACTTTATCGGACCGAAGTCCCCATCCCCCCCGAGATCGACGCCGCGATAGCCTCAACCGCCCGGCAGCACTTCGCCGGTCGCCGCCGCGCCAGAATGGTGCTACGGCTGGTCAAGGTCAGCGCCGCCGCCGCCGCCATCGCCCTGGTGATCCTAGTCTCCCAGCCATCAACCCACCAAAAAACGCCGCTGGCGACTCGCCACGCAGGATTCGGGCCTCAACTCTCCCCCGCGGACATCGATCGCAGCGGCCGAGTTGACATCCTCGATGCCTTCGCCTTGGCCCGGCGGATCGAGCGTGGCGACGGGCTGGGAAGTGAGTGGGACGCGAATGGTGACGGCGTAGTTGATCGCACCGACGTGGACGCCGTCGCCCACGTAGCCGTTCGCCTGACGAAAGGATGATCGCCATGAACGCATGCATGAACATGATGAATGGCTCACAGGCTAAATCGCAGGGTGCCTTTGGGCACGTTGTGGCTTTCACTTTGGCGGGCATTGCGTTCGGAACCGTCGCCCTCGCCCAGCAGGACGCGGATTCAAACGACGTCGTCACCGTGGAGCCGCAGGTGCGCTTTGCCGCCGTCGACGTGTACGTTGATTCAGGAGCTACACCGCTAGCTGCCTATCAGTTCGAGCTGACGGCGCCGGGCGCGGACGTCAAGATCGTGGGTATCGAAGGCGGCGACCATCCGGCGTTTGCCGAGCCGCCGTACTACGATCCGGAGGCGTTGACTCAGGATCGGGTGATAATCGCCGCGTTCGACACCGGAGCAGATCTGCCGACCGGCCGCAACCGCGTGGCCCGGATCCACGTACAAATCCGTGGGAACCGAACGCCCGACTACGTCGTCCAACTCCATGTCGCCGCATCAACAGACGGCGAGCCCATAGAGGCCAGCGCGACTGCGTCAACCGCGCCAAAGGGAGAAAACTCGTGAAGTCCAAGATCAAAAGCGTCCTGCTCATTACCGCGTGCTGTGTGGCTGCGGCCGGCCTGCTCGTGTCAATACTGATGCCCACACTAAGCCGATCCCGCAGCGGCGGAAGACAGGTGGTCAAAGCCCCTCAAGAGCAATCCTCTCGGGCGCCACAGCCAGTCGCTGGACACCTTGGCCCCCCGCCTCCAGCAGAGTCGGCGGCCCCGCCGACGTCAGAACCCCTCCCGGCTACTTCCTCGGAAGGCGCCGACTCGAACATGGGCCCCGTGGAACTCTACTGTAAGACGCACGAGCCTACGCCAGAGGACATCATAAGGCTGCGGCATTCACTCGGGCGCACGAGTGGCGGGCAGGAGAAGAAAACGCGCCGCCGCGGGGCAACCAGCACGCCTCGGGGCGTGGCGGACACTGCGTTAGGAATCCTCACCCTCCGCGGACATGGTGGGAATGCGTCGCGGGCGGCACAGATGCGCGA
>JAAEQG010001425.1 GCA_024231775.1 bacterium | reverse complement strand
TTCGGGGCTACATCGAGGTGTTCGGCCTCGAAGACGCTCTGGCCCGGCTTGTAGCTCCCATCACCATCCGGCAGCTCGACTGGGATCTCGCCGGGATCGCCGCGCATGGGTGACCTGCCTCGGCCCACCGGCAAAGAGATGGTGCGCTTCTTGCGCAAGCAGGACTTCGAGCTCGTTCGCATCAGCGGGAGTCATCACTACCTGGAACGCCAGGGTGCTAAAACGTCCGTCCCGGTTCATGGCAACCAGACACTCAAGATCGGCACTCTTCGGGGCATTCTCCGGGACGTTCAATTGAGCCCGTCGGAGTTCCAGAAAAGGTGGAATCGATGAGCTGACGGGTCAGCTGCCGCCAAGAATGCCCAGGTCGACGGGGCACCAGGCTGGTCGGCGCTGCCGTGGGTGGGTTCCCGGATGCAGCCGGTCAGTCGTCCCGACCCACCAGAGCGCGGCGCCACGCCCAGACCGCGGCCTGGGTCCGGTCGCCGAGGGTGGCGCGATCGCGATCGGGATCCCGCGGGAGTCCAGGATCGCGAGGCGGGCGAAGGGCCCGGACACACCCCGTGCGGTCCCACAGCAGTAATGCCGGTTTGTTCCTCGGAAACCTCTTTACTCCGATGCGCGGACGGATGTCCCGAAGCAACTGTGCTCCCGAAAGGGAGGGACCACCAAGGGGTGGCAAGGGCAAACAGACGAGGTGCTTCCTGCGTACCGCATGGCGTCCGAAATCCCCGGCTGGCTGGGCGTACGCAGGTTTGCCCTTGGGCAGAAGCGTAATCGCCCGGGAAAGAAGGGTAGGCGGAATGTGTCCATGGGGCAGATCGGCCCGATGCAGATTGTAGGGGCGGCCCTCTGTGGCCGCCCATTCGCCCCGCAACCGAGGGAAACCGGTTCAGGAGGGCAGCTCCGGGCACACCCCGTGCAATGC
>JAAEQG010001424.1 GCA_024231775.1 bacterium | reverse complement strand
CTTGGGGTGCTCTGGTCCAGGGGTGAACGCTTGACTTGCGACGCAGGCGCAAGTCAAGCGTTCACCCCTGGCTAAATGCCTTGGCCCCGTTGGGGCCGATTGGACGAGATGTCCAAGCCTCGACGGCAGCCGATACGGCCCCGAACGGTCTGGGCAGGTGAGACACTCGCCCAGCCCGTCGAGCTCGTCCCGCCCACGAATCGTCCTTCTTGGCCAACTTCTTGGGAGGAGAACCCCAAAAGAAGCCCCACCCGAGCGCTATCGCCCGGGGTGGGGCATTGCTGAAGAACCGGATTGTTGGCGGACCTCAGTCCTTGTGGACTACCGGGACATAATCCGGATACCACATGGCTTCGCGGACCAGCGGTTCGATATCCTTGTCGGCGATTCTTCGCCCGATGTGCTTGTCGCTGGCATACTTGACGACCGCGCAGGCGATCTTGAAGCTGACCTCGCGCAGGTCCTGCTGGCTGGGATAGATAGCTCCGGCGTCGAGCCGCTCGGGGCTGACGAATTCACCCAACGCCTGCGAGGCAATCATGAACATCTCGTTGTTGATCTCACTGGCTTCGGAGATGATCGCTCCCAGGCCTACCCCCGGGAAGATGAACACGTTGTTGCCCTGGCCGATCACGTAGCGGCGTCCCTTGTACTCCACGTCGGCGAAGGGGCTTCCGGTAGCGACGATCGCCCGCCCGCCGGTCCATTCGATGGCCTCCGCCGGGGAGCACTCCGACTTACTGTTGGGGTTGCTCAGCGGCATGATGATGGGCTGATCGACGTGCTTGCCCACCTCCTCGATCATCTCCTGGGTGAAGGCTCCGGGTTGGGCGGTGGCCCCGATCAGAATCGTCGGTTTGACGGCCCGGATCACCTCCACCGGCGACGGCGTGGAATCTGGGTCGAGTCCGTGGTGGATCATCAGTTCCCTCGAGAGGGCGAATTCCTTCTTGAAGGGCTCTTCGATGTTTCGTCCCTCGTGGAGCAATCCCTTGCTGTCGAACGCGACCAGGGCCTTCTTGATGTCGTCGTCTCCGGCGCCTTCGTTCTTCATCGCCGTTGCCAGCAAGCGGGCGATTCCGGTGCAGGCCTCTCCGGCGCCAATGAAGATGATGCGCTGTTTGGTGATCGACTCCTTGGTGATGCGCAATCCAGCGAAGATGCCCCCCACGGTTACCGATGCGGTTCCCTGGATGTCGTCGTTAAAGCAGGGTACACGATTCTCGTAGCGCTCCAGCAGCGTAAACGCGCGGTCCTTGTGGAAGTCCTCCCACTGAATGACCGCGTGGGGGAAGACCTCGCGAACCCCCAGGACGAACGCTTCGATGTAGTCGTCGTACTCCTTCCCGCGCAGCCGCCGCTTGCGGTAGCCCAGATAGAGCGGGTCCTCCAGCAGGTTGGGGTTGTTGGTGCCCAGGTCCAGGCTGATCGGCAAGCACTTCGACGGGTGAATCCCCGCGCCGGCGACGTACAACCCCAGCTTGCCGATGGGGATGCCCATACCCCCACAACCCTGATCGCCCAGGCCGAGGATGCGCTCGTTGTCCGTCACCACGATCAGACGGATGTCGCGGAAGGGGGAGTTGCTCAGAATCTCGGGAATATCGTTGACGTCCTCCGGCGTTAGCCACAGGCCCCGGGCAGTGCGGAAAATGTGGCTGAACTTCTGGCACGCCTCGCCCACCGTCGGCGTGTACACGATGGGCATCAGCTCTTCCATGTTCTCGACCAGAACCCGATAGAAGAGCACCTCGTTGCGGTCCTGGAGAGCGGCTAGACTGATGTACTTCTGCAGCCCGGTGGAGCATGCTCGGTTCTGCTCCATGGCCGCCTCGACCTGATCCTCGATGGTAGTGACCCGGTGGGGGACCAATCCCCGCAGGCGCAGCGCGTTTCGCTGCTCTGTCGAGAAAGACGTCCCCTGGTTCGTCGCCGGGTTCTTCAGTAGCCAGACATTGGCTTTGCGGGTCTCGATAACCGGGGATCCGCCCAGGCTTCCTGCGTCTCCGCTGCTCACTGGATACCTCCTCTGGTTGCAGTCATGCTGCTGTTGGGTTTCGTAGGGGCGGTCGGAATCGGCGATGCCCTGCTGAGGGGCTGACTCAAGATCGCCCGACACAATCCCCTGACGACAAACCAGCCATAGCCCTCGGGCAATCGTGCCAGGGCCTACGGCTTACGAACAATTGGAACATAGTCCGGGTACCACATCGCCCCGCGCACCGTATCTTCGATTTCAAAGTCGGGGATGTGGCGGCCCAAGTGGTGGTCACTAGCATACTTAACGATAGCGCAGGCGATCTGGCGGCTAACTTCGCGCAGTTCGCTCTGGGGCGGGTACAAAGCCCCCGAATCCAGGCGCTGATCGCTCACACACTCCGACAGCGTCCGAGCGGCGATGGTGAACATCTCGTCGGTGATCTCGCGCAGACCAGAAACGACGGCTCCAAGACCCAGCCCCGGAAATATGAACACGTTGTTGGCCTGCCCGATAACCTGGCGCCGCCCGTCGTACTCGACCGGAGCGAAGGGGCTTCCGGTGGCCACCAGGGCGCGCCCGTCCGTCCAGGCGATCGCTTCGGAGGGAGAGCACTCCGCCTTGCCCGTGGGATTACTCAGCGGCATGATGATGGGCCGCTCCACGTGCTTGGCCATCTCTACGATCATCTCCTGGCGGAATGCACCCTGGCATGCGGTGGCGCCGACCAGCACGGTCGGTTTGAAGGCGGCGATCACCTCGTCGGGGGATGTGTTGGCGTCCGCCAGACCGTAGCTCGCCAGCGTCTCCGGGCTGGCGGCGAAGGGGATCGCCTGCGGATCGCAGGTCTCCCGTCCGGAACGCACCAGGCCGTGGATGTCGAACATGATCTGGGCTCGCTGGACGACATCCGCTCCGGCGCCCGCAGCCCGCATGGCACACGCCACCCGTCGGGCGATTCCGATGCAGGCTTCACCCGCGCCCATGTATAGAACCCGTTGCTCCGCCATCGAACCGCCGGTGAGCCGCAGTCCCGCCATGATCCCGCCGAGGGCACACGCGCCGGTGCCTTGGATGTCGTCATTGAAGCTCAACACCTGCTTGCGATAGCGATCGAGGATGCGAAAGGCCTGGCGATTGTGGAAGTCCTCCCACTGCAACAGGGCTCGAGGGAACACTTGCAGAACGCTCTGCACAAAGGCTTCGACAAAATCGTCGTACGCCTGTCCGCGCAAGCGGCGCTTGCGGTACCCGAGGTACAGCGGATCTTCCAGGAGGCGTGCGTTATCGGTCCCCACGTCCAGACTGATCGGAAGGCACATGGACGGATGAATCCCCGCCCCAGCCACGTAGAGCCCGAGTTTGCCGATGGGAATGCCCATCCCACCACACCCCTGGTCACCCACGCCGAGGATTCGCTCGTTGTCGGTCACCACAATCAGGCGGATGTCACGCTGGGGAGCTTTGCGCAGTATCTGGGGGATGTCGGCGACATCGTCAGGGGTCAGCCAGATCCCCCGCCCGGTGCGGAAGATGTGGCTGAACTGTTGGCAGGCCAGCCCCACCGTCGGCGTGTAGACGATGGGCATGAATTCTTCCATGTTTTCGACCAGCACCCGGTAGAAGAGGACCTCGTTGCGGTCCTGCAGGCTCGCCAGCCCGATGTACTTCTCCAGGTCTGTTGACTTGGCCCGCAAGTGTTCCAGTTCGAGCTGGACCTGCTCTTCGATTGTGCAGATCCGGTTGGGCAGCATGCAGCCCAGACCAAGCTGTTCGCGCTCTTCACGAGAAAAGGCCAGTCCCTTGTTCGTGCTGGGATTCTTGAGCAGCCAGACTCCGCCCTTGCGGGTCTCGATCACTCTTCTTCCCACCAACTCCTCCAAGCCGTTGTTCTTCGTCACCCCGTAGCCCCTGCGGTACGCCATGTCGCCAGAACCCAGCCATGACCGGCCCGCGGCCGATCACCGTGCGACAATGGACGATCTCCGGCTGGATATGCAATCCGTGTGCCGACGACGATCTTCCTGCCGACCGGCAGACATTTGTGACGATACGCCGTCTCGCGGCCCTCGACACCGCCGTGACCCCGGCAGATCGGCGTCCGCGAAGGCGCCCTCTGTCGGAGATACGCGATCTGGCTAGGACTGACGGATTTTCACAGGTGCTGTGGGGAAACCTGCGCGGAGACAGGGCGCCGATCCAGGCACGCTCGCCCAGGGCCCTGGACGGAGCCGAGGCCGGACTCAATCGGCCAGCAGGTCCTGAAAGGTCCCGAAATCTGCGAGATCCACATCGCCGTCGATATCGACGTCCGCCGCGGAGAACTGCGCCGGTGAGCATCCGCCGGGGACGGTGCTCACGTAGGGGCCGGCGATACAAGCGGTCAGCAGCAGGTGGTCATCCAGGTCCACGTCGCCATCGCCGTCCACGTCTCCGGTGACCGCAGGCGGAATCAGGCCCCACACCGCCACATCGTCGATGTTCCAACCGCAAGAGTGCAGGAAGCTGTTGGTCGTCCCCATCGTCCAGCGCAGGTAGACCGTGGGTTGATCGTCGGCGACGGAGGCGAGGTCGATCTCCTGGTAGACCCACTCTGTGTCGGCCAAGGCCCCATCGTTAGTCCACACCGTGGTCCAGGTGCTACCGTTGTTGCTGGCTTTTACGTAAGCGTAGTCCGAACCCATCACTCCCAGCCAACGCCAGAAGGCCAGCCGGACCCCGTAGCGTCCGGTAGTATCAATTGCGGCACTGGTCAGGTGGCGCTGAGGGAGGTTATCTTCGTAGTCACCGGACAGGTTGTACCCATACACGTAGTCGCCGGTGTGACCGGACGTCGGATCCGGACCTCCAGCCTGCCCGCCCTGCCCGGTCGGCTGACCCCACGCCCACAGGCCGCCCGTGGTCCATCCGGGGTTGGTGTCCATGTCCACATTCTCGATGAGCTGGGGCGGTTGATCGGTGATGGTGAAGTCCGCCGCGCTGGTGTCCTCTGCGGGATTGAGGTCGGCATCATACGCGGTGGCCCTGATGCGCCAGTGGATCGAGGCCGGCTCGCTCAGCGTCCACTCGAAGACGCCGTCGTGTGGTTCGCCGAGGGCGATGACGTGAGGAAACGTGGCGCCCCCATCGGTGGACCCGTGAAGGTCCACTGCGGTGACCGCCTGATCGTCGATGGCGGTCCATCGGATCTCGCGGTTCTCTCCCTGGCCCCAGAACTCGCCTCCGTCGGGCGAGACCAGCTTGATCGACGGGATCGGGTCCGTATAAGCAGGCACGTGCATGACCAGGCAGTGGATCGCCCCGGCGTAGGGGATGGCTTCGGCGCAGTCCACCGGGATGATCGAGTGTCCGGGTAGGGCGTTCTGGTAGGCAGCCAAGGCGATGGCGTCGTCGGTGTTGTGGGTTCCTCCATACTCGGGGATGAACACCTTGTTGTTCACGATGGCTGCATTGGTGTAGGTGAAGTGAACCCCTCCGTAACCGCCGGATCCGGAGTTGTACGCGGGGGCACGGTGTACGGTAAAACCGAGAGAGGTCAGATCTGCGACCGCACCTTCCGTGACGGTAATCCCCGGATACGAGGGATTCGAATGGGTGAACTCGGAAATCAGCACATCAGTGTCGGAGAGGAAAATGAGCCACATGTCGATGTGCCCGGTAGCGTCGATATTGCCCGGCAGGCGGGGATAGATGGTCAGCTCGACCCCGAGGTGGTCCTGAAACAAGGCGCGAATCTCCACTTCGCTCAGGCTGGGGTTGTCCGTGAGCACGATGTCGGACACGTACGCCTCCCCGGTCGATAGGGGCATGAAGTTCCCGCCCGCGTGATGGATGGGAAAGTCGTACGCAGGCTCCAGCCACATCCCGCTCAGGGCCGTCGGAAAGGCGTCGTCCCTGGGCCGCCGTGAGCTGTAGATCGCGTCGTTGATCGCTCGCGTTCCACCCTCCTCGAACACAAACTGCGGACCGTAGTCCCGAATCCAACCGGTGTCGGACACGTAGTGGATAAACTCCACGTAGTCCATGTCCGCCCCCGCCGCCACAAGCGCAGCCGATGCGCTCGCCTCCTCTGCCGAGCCGGATACCAGCACATACGCGGTGGCGTCCGACCCCGGCTGGGCGAGTCCGACGACGAACTCGGTAAGCAACGCTTCGAAGTATCCCCACCGTACGAAAGCGCCCTGCGAAGGTCCATACTCCGCTGTGTAGTACACGTCCCCGGAAGGAGGAACCGCCCGAAGGATCTCCGCCCGGGAGACCGGGCGTTCGGGAATCAGACGCTCCTCTGCCGTGAGGTATCGCGGGAGGATCCTCGGTACTCCGGCAACATCGTCTGCCCCGTCGGACGGGCCAGAGGCTGACACGGGACCGCCACCTAAGCAGCAGGTCGACAGGACAAGCCACGCGAGAGTGCATCCAGTCCGCATGTGTATCTCCGCTGGGCGGGGCGCGGTAGCGCCAATCCAACCCGGTAGGGTTTCGTCAGATTGCAGCTTCTTAACTATAGCGGATACGGGGTGGTCATCACAACCATCGCTTCGCCATGCAGACGAACTTCAAATTGGTCGTACACACTTGAACGAGGTCGTTCGGGCGGGAACTCAATCGGCCGCGGCGCCCGCCTGTCGAGCGAGGTCCGCCAGGGTGGTTTGGAAGGGCCTTTTAAGCCAGGGTTCGCGATGGCGTCGGGCTCGACGACTGCGGGCGGCTTCGACCACCCGGGGCCGGGGAAGACCGGACTGGGCGTGGGTGGTGTTCACCAGGTAGAGCGCCTCGAGGTAGTTGAGCAGGGGATCGCCCCCGTTAACCGCCCCCGGCGAAGCGTCGCGGCGTCCCGAAGGAACCTCG
>JAAEQG010001423.1 GCA_024231775.1 bacterium | reverse complement strand
GTTACCCTATTAAGACACATCCTGCCATTGTCTCCTCTGTCGTCCGGTCGTGTTCGCCCTTCGACGTCATCCAAGCGTGCTCCGGCGCTCCCGATGGATGCGCGGCTCTGTCCTGCAGGACAAGTTCATTATCACATAGAAACCTGCACGGGTCAACTCGCGCTGGCACGGGGGAGGGGCGGGCCTGGAATGCGATGATGGCGACGCCGTGTCGCCCTGTGCAGTCCTCTCGTCACGGGGAAGAAGGTCGCTGTCCCAATAGTGTTCGGCACGCTTGTTGCGGGTCGAGGAGTCTCGATTGGGCGGCGGGGAGGAGGGAGCAGGCTTGGGGGGCGGGGCCAGTTTAAGTATAGTTCTTGTACTTAACACAGCGTTGTGCTATCCTTCCTTTCATGACACACAAAGAAGGTCGACGCGGGCGTAAGCCCAAGCCTGCGATCAAGCAGCGTGACATCAGGGGGTCGAAGTACGTCGAGGCGGTCGTCGATCTGCTGGCGCCGTTGCGCAGCCATCGCGATTGCCCCAACCGCCGCCTGCACTACGACGAACTGGTCGCGTATCTGCTGCTCTACTTCTTCACCCCGGCCCTGGACAGCATGCGGGGCATCCAGCAGATGAGCGACCTGAAGGGCATCAAGAAGAAACTGGGTCTGCGCCGGTTCAGTCTGGGGGCCTTCTCGGAGGCCACGCACGTGTTCGACCCGTCGCTGCTGGAAGGGATCGTAGAGCAACTGGTCGGTCGGCTCGAGGAGCTTCCCGATCGCGAGGAGCTTTCGGCGCTGGAGCTCGCTCCCGCGCTGGTGGACGGCACGCTTCTTCACGCGTTGCCGAGGATGACGTGGGCCCTGTGGCTTCGCGACAACGACCGGGCGGGCAAGATGCACCTGGAGTACGACCTTCTCAAGGGCGCTCCCGTGCGCGCCACGCTCACCGAGGGCAACGGCGACGAGCGCAAGGAGCTTCGAGAAGCGCTCTCGGGCGGCAAGCTGTACGTGCTTGACAGGGGGTACGCCGACTATTCCCTGATGAAGGACATGCTGTGCGCGGGCAGTTCGTTTCTGGTGAGGGTTCGCGAGAACGCCGCGTACGAGGTCTTGGAGGAACGGGACGTCTCGGGCGAGGCCGCGGAGGCCGGGGTCGAGAGAGACGTCGTCGCGAAGCTGGGCTGCAAGGCGCGCGGCGAGCTTCACGGACGGCGCGTCAGACTCCTGCAAGTCCACGTGGAGGACGAGTCGGCCCGGTCGGGCCTGAAGCGGCAGTATCGCAGAAAGAGGGTGTCGAGCAAGAAGACGTTTCGCACGGACAAGACCGACTGCAGGATGCTGCTGGCCACGGACCTGGAGGACCTGGACGCGGAACTCGTGTGCCGTCTGTATCGTTATCGCTGGCAGGTGGAGTTGTTCTTCCGGTGGTTCAAGAAGGTGTTGGAGGCGGACCGCGTGCTGTGCGAGAGCCGCAACGGGATGACGATAGTGATGTATTGCGCGCTGATCGCTTCGATCCTTTTGAGGCTTTGGACGGGTATGAAGCCCACCAAGCGCCTCTTCGAGATGACAAGCCACTACCTGTCGGGCTGGGCGACCGAAGAGGAACTCATCGCCGCCATAGAGAAACACAGAAAGGCCGAAGAGAGGAAGCGCAAGCAGACCCTCGGGGGGGCCGGAAAAACGAACTGAGCCATCGGGGAGGGGGCCGTCGCAACCCGCGCCGACCCGGGGGGAAGGTATGTACCCGCACCCCGGGACCGAATCGCGCACTCCCGCACGTCGCCCGCCGTACTATCGAACCGCCCCGACCACCCGAACCCCCGGCGGGCTCGACGCGCATCGGTC
>JAAEQG010001422.1 GCA_024231775.1 bacterium | reverse complement strand
TGATGCGCGACCGGATCGGTCGCATAAAGACCAGGTTGACGGCTTCGGGCACGTCGATGCCGGTCTCTAGCATATCGACGGAGATGGCGATGCGCGGTTTGCTCTCGGTCTTGAATGCTTTGATCTTGCCCCTGGCGTACTTGATCTGGTAGGTGATCACCCGGGCCAGGTCGTGGTAGTGGGGGTACATCTCTTCGAACACCTCGTGCAGACGCATCGCGTGCTCGTGGGTCAGGGCAAAGACGATGGTCTTGCCCGGCAGGCCAGAGCGGTCCTTGTAGCACACGTCCACAATCTCTTGCCACTGTTGGCGCAGCGTGTCGCGGTTGGTGACCTTGACCTCCAGGTCGGTGCCGGAATAGTCGAGTTCGTCCGGGTCGATGCCCTGTTCGATCAGCAGGTTGCGCTCCTCCTCGCCCAGGTCCTCTCCCCGGATGCCCGTGCGCTGGTACTTGGTGCGGGTGACGTAGGGGACGTAATCGACCAAATAGTCATCCGCGACAGCTTGCTCGTAGGAATAGAGAAAGGTCGGCAGGCCGTCGTAGCATTCGAACTCGATGAAGGTGTTGCGGTCGATAAAATCGGCGGGCGTGGCGGTCAGCCCGATCATGCGCCCGTCAAAGTATTGCAGCGGCTCCTTCCAGCGATTAAAGATCGAGCGGTGCACCTCGTCAAAGATGATCAGGTCAAAAAAGCCGGGGGTGAACTCGCGAAAGCAGTTGTTGAGCGTCTGCAGGGTGACGACGAACAAGCGATTGTCCGTGTCAATGTCGCCGGTGTAGATGCGGGTGCTGGGTTCTGCGATAAAGGCGCGGAACCCATCGTCCAGGGCTTGTTGCACCAGCGCGTCGCGGTCGGCGACAAAGAGGATGCGGCGCGCCTGGTTCGTCCGCAAAAAGACGTTCACCAACGACATCGCCGTGCGCGTCTTGCCGGTGCCGGTCGCCATCACCAGCAGCGTCTTGCGCCTGCCCCGCTCAAACGCCTCGCACACGCGGCGGATCGCCTCCAGTTGGTAGGGGCGGTCGGCGATGCGCAGGTCGGGCGGCTCGTCCGCGAACGGTGTTTGATTCTGCCGCAGGTAGAGGAGGTTCTCCAGGTCGCTCGGAGAGAAAAAGCCATATACCGGAAGCTTGG
>JAAEQG010001421.1 GCA_024231775.1 bacterium | reverse complement strand
GCCCACATCGCGTGGGGGATCATCACGGCGGGCACGCCCTGCCGTCGCAGACCATCGTATAGTGCGGTTTTCGTCGGATACTCGAAATGGTCCAGTACTTGGCCCGCTCGATCGCGGTAGAGGATTACGTGGTGCCCCTCCGTCGGCGATGCGGTCCACTCGTAGGCATAGAAGGTGGTGAATCGGTCGGGCTCGTGGAAGGAATCCGTGATGGCCTGGGCCTTCTCCCATAGTGATCCGGTGAAGACTTTCGCATCATGCTCCGCCGCAGAGGCGAAATCGAGTCTCATCACATCCCGTGCGTACGCATATGCGGAATCCTGTGTCGTGTAGTGTCCCCGATGGTCCCCACCTGCGGACGTCGTCGAAAACGAACTGTTATCCGTACCGGAACCGGTGTGGAAGTGGGTGTCGCCGAAGCATCTCCTGAGCATTGGAGGAGACGCATGGACTTCGGAGTAGTTGCTCCGTCCCGCAAGGTGGCCATCGGTCAGCGTAACCTTGTGGAAACCGGTTGACTCGTATTGCACGCCCGGGAAGACGCGGACACCGGCGTCCTTCACCGTGAAAGTGTACGGGCGGAGAAGCTTCGCATCGACGTCGGTGCTTGCGAACGAGACAGTTCCAGCGTAGCCCGTGGCCCGATTCCCGTACCGGTCGAGCAGAACTACCGCCAGATCGAACTCTGCTCCATGCTGTATGTCGGCCGGTGTGACCGCGAACACGGTTACGGCTTTCTGGGGCAGGAATGAGATGATCGGGGCGTTATCAACCGCCTGCCATGCGCCCTGGGCGTCCATTCTCCACTCGGCCCGGACCGGGAGTTTCCAGGCAATGCTCTGAACCACTCCGGAGTATTCGAGGGCGATCCGCTCGCCAGGCTTCATGGAACCGTGACGCACCACGCACTCGACAATGCCCCCATTCCTTCCGGCCAGGTTGATGTCGACTGCTGCATTCCCTGTGGAAATCGCACGGACGTATCCTCTGCCGGCTGTGGAATCCGTCTGCGGGCGGTCCCAGTAGTACGGCCCCGTTTCCAGGTAGGCCACCGGCAGTTCGATCCGCACTCCTCCGCCCTGCCCCATGCCCCTGCTGCCGACCGTGAATGTGAACTCGAAGTGCTGATACGAGCCGGCAAGCGCCTTAGTGGGCGAAACATGAATCGCAGGCCGGGCGTCAGCTCCCGCTCCCAGGGCTGCGTATACCAGAATCGTCGCCAGCAATTGAGCTGTCATTTCAACCTCGAATGTTCGACGACCGTGCAGATTCTCCCTCGGAAACTGGAGACGCACCACCCGACCGCCCGCGTGTGCTGCCAAGCAGCACGTGTCTGCGGAGCGCGTCTCTCGCCATCTCCAGAACGAAGCAGCCGATCACGGTTCCGAGAGCACCATATTCTTCCAGAAGCCCCCGCTCACCCGGTCTGGGGCCGTCATCATACGCGGATGATATGCCCGATTCAATCGACATGGCCTGTCTCTTGCTTGGTTGCGCCTGGCTGGCCTTAGCTTTGATTCTCGCGCACGAACCCCGGTTTGCGCAAGCGTAGGAGTCCGGTGAGGTGGAAGGTGAAGGCGCTGGGTGGGGCGTGGGAGCGGGGTGGAGGCGATTGGCAGTTGGGGGTCACTCCGAATCGCCCCAGAGGGAGGCTGCGACCCTTGGGGCGTTCCTCGATGGGCGATACTCGCCGCAACCAGGTGCTCCACGGGCACCTTGACCGCCTGCGCCGTCCGCCGCGAGATCTTACCGAGCCGAATGTCATGCAGCTTCCGGTTCGCGGCATCGATCGGTGGTACGGCTGACCTCACGGTCCGAAAACCTGCATAGGCGCACTACCTAGCCGTGCGAGACGATCTGACAAGAAAACACGTATCACCTGTAACCAACGCGTAGCCTGCGGCCATGTTCCCGCCGTCGAAGGCCAACACGGCACGATGGTTTGTTCGAAGCGGATATGGACTATTACTCGAAGGAGCGCTGAAATGAAGAAGATCGCTACGGTGGCTTTGGTGGGTGTCTTGTGTGTGTGCGCGGTTGCGGTGACAGCCATCGCGCTCGACGATCCGCCCAGCCGGTGGAAACACGGTGCGGGACTGGACCACTTCGGGATGAGGACCGGCGATGGCGGCGGCTTGCACGATCTGCTCACCGCCAAGATGGGCCGGTTGATGATGCTGTTCGGCGAACTCAACCTGACGGACGAGCAGAAGGAACAGATCCACGCCGTACTGGAGTCGGACAAGCAGGCCATCGTCGCGGTAGTGCGTCCGCTCGTCGACAAGCACCGCACCTTGCACGAGGCCGTGTTGGCCGACCAGACCGATGAGCAGGCCATCCGTGCGGCTGCGACTGAGCTTGGAGCGGCGATCGGCGACGTCGCCGTCTTGGCTGCGAGCATCAAAGAGCGGATTCATCCGCTTCTGACGGAGGATCAGATCAAGGCGATGCAGGACTTCCACGCGGACCACGCCCGCGTGATCGACGCGCACCTGAACGAGGCTGGCGGCGAAAAGGAGTAGCTGATCACCCGAGCGACTATCCGCCCGGGTTTCGACGATACCGCGCCGGTCAACGGTACTGCCGCTGGCCGGCGCGGTTGCCGGCGCCGGGATTGGCTTATAATCGGAATGTGGAGCGAACGGCACCGATGGATTTGTGGCTCGCGGCGGACGGAGATGGCGATGCGTTTGCGCGGGTCATCCGTCGATATCAGGATCAGGTCGCGTCTTGGATGTGGCGATTCACCCAGGACCGGCAGCAGCTTGAGGAGTTGGTTCAGGATGTCTTCGTTCAAGCGTACTTCAGTCTGCCGCGGTATCGTGAGTCGAACGTGTTTGAGGGCTGGCTTCACCGCATCGCCACGCGCGTCGGCTACCAGCACTGGAGGCGAAGGCGGCGGGAAGCAGGCCGACGCCATACTGATCTGCAGGAGTGGGACGGGGCAGCCGATGACGATTCGCAGCAGGAACCGACCCACGTCCGCACCGTGCAGGATGCGCTCGAACGGTTGCCACCACGGGATCGACTTGTTCTCATGTTGCGTTACCTGGAGGAGCGCTCCGTGGCGGAGACATCCGCTCTGACTGGGTGGAGTCAGGCCATGGTCAAGATCCAGTCGTTTCGAGCCCGCAAGAAGCTGCGTCGGCTTCTGGAGGACACATGGCCTGATCGGGAGTGGGTGCCATGAAGGAAATCGATGCCTTGAGGCGATTGCCGGATGCAGGAGGGAAGGTTCCGGCGGTTGACGTCGTGGATGCCGCCATGTCGGAGATACGTGGGCAGGCTCGCGGCAGCGGCGTGGATCCCGTCTTCGCCCTTTGCTCGGCTGCTGCCTGCGCCGTGGCCGCCGTTGCCGTGCCGCTGGGCGTATCCGCGTGGTGGACCTACACGGATCCGCTCGCCAGTGTCCTCGGACCCTTTATGATGGTGATGCAATGAGCACTTTACCAGACGGTCGAACGGACGGTTCTGTCGATTCGTCATCCATCGGACGGCCGGCAGGGAAACGTCGAAGAAGGCGATTGCTTCACGGCCTGCTTGCGCTAGTGATCTTCGTGGCGGGCGCGATAACTGGCGGCGCCGTCACTGTGGGGTTTCTCAAACACCACGTGCACCAGATCCTCACGCACCCGGATGAGGCGGCTGAACATGTCGCGAGTCGGCTACGAAGCCGGTTGGATCTGACGGACCTCCAGTTCGAGCAGGTCCGGTCGATTCTGCTACGGCGCCATGCTGAGCTCGAGGACATCCGACGAGAGGTCTTCCCCCGGGTCCGCTCCGAGCTCGACGCCGCCCACGGAGAAATCGCCGCCGTTCTAAACGAGCAACAGCGTGAGCAGTGGGCGGATCACTACGACTACGTGATCCGCACTTGGTTCCCGCCGCCGCCGGCAGAAGCTGACGCCAACTGATCCCAGATCACTGCTGCAAGTCTGAAAACTTGGGGCAGCCGCCGCGCGCACTTCAAGCCACCACAACATCCGGGCGAGTTTATACTCACGGAAGTGATATGACTGCGATCGAACCTCCGGAGGAGTCGGTGCCCGTGCCTGTCACGACGCCGCTGTCTGTAACGATCTCGATAGCGACCTGGCGACTTGGCGTCGCCATCTGGCCTTCAATCTCCGCAACTCCTATGGTCACAGCGCTGCCCGACTTCGTAGCCGTGTAGCGTGCCAGGCGATAGTCGCCGGCAATGTGGTCGTAACCTTCGCCGGCGTCTTCGTAGAGCCAACCCTCGGCGAATCCACCCGCATCCAACGAGACGACCAAGGTCAGCGGATTGAGCGGTATCTCGCCGGTGTATTCCATCACTGGACCGAGCGGCACGATGGCCCCATCACGAACGCGTGCATCCGGTTGATTCACCTGTGTCGCGCTGTCCTCGCCGACGAGCGAAATGGTCCGCCAGGTTCCGTCCGGTAGAGACGGTGTCGGGGCTGATCCCGGCGACTCCGAAACGTTGGGGACGACCAGCAAGTCCGCGCCCAGCATGAACGCGACATCCTCTTCGCGCAGATCGAGATCCATTGGATCGGCGAAGAACACCGGTCGAAGAACGGGCAAACCGGTCTCAGCCGCCTCGCGGAACAACGTGTACAAATAGGGCATGAGTCGATAGCGCCGCTCGATGGACGTCTTGCACGACGCCTCGACGGTTGAGCCGAACGACCACGGCTCCTTGTTCACTCCCTGGTTGTCGGCGTGGGAGCGGCAGAACGGCATGAACACACCCAGCCCCATCCAGCGAGCGTACAGATTGGCGGTGCCGTCGTCCGCGAAACCGCCGATGTCGGGTCCGACGAAAGGCTGACCCGATAGGCCGATGTTCAGGGCCATCGGCGTCGTGTAGTACAGGTGGTCCCAGTTGGCGACGTTGTCGCCGGTCCACATGGCGGCGTAGCGATGACCGCCGATGAAGCTGGCCCGCGAGAGGACGAACGGACGCTTGGCGGGATTCGCCGCCATGATGCCCTCGCGCGACGCCTGGGACATCAACATGCCATAGACGTTGTGATACTGGGAGTGCGGACCAGCCGGAAGCCCGCCTCCGCCGCGATGCTGGCAATCCAGGGGCATGGAATGGTTCGGGCCGTCGAAGATTCCCGGCTCGTTCATGTCGTTCCACACGCCGTCGAGCCCCTGGGCCATGAAGTTCGCGTACAACCCGGACCACCAAGTGCGGGTTTCCGGTCTGGTGTAGTCGGGGAAGTGACACTGCCCCGGCCAGACCTCGCCAGTGTACCAACCGCCCGAGCCGCTGTAGATCCAGTGATCGCCAACCGACCCCTGGTCGTCCACGAAGTAGCCGGACTCCACCTTCACGCCGGGGTTGATCATCCAGACAGTGTGGTAGCCGATCGCGTGCAAATCGTTGTTCAGGGTCAACGGGCTCGGGAAGCCCGAAGGATCGAACGTGAAGATGCGGTAGTTGTCCATGTAGTCGATGTCGAACCAGATGACGTCGCAGGGGATGTCGCGCGTGCGGAACTCGTTCGCGATCGCGCGGGCATAGCTCTCCGGGGCGTACGAGTAGCGACTCTGCTGGTAACCCAGAGCCCACAGCGGCGGCAGCTCGATCCGTCCGATGAAGTCCGTAAGTTTGATCAGCACGTCCTGCGGGGAACCACCCTTGAACAGATAGATGGGGTACTGGGGACCTTCAGCCGTGAATACGATGTCAAACGTCAGGTCCATACGGCAACGGTAGGTTGTGTCTGCCAACACGCCATAAGCGGTTCCGTCCTGTCGAACGGCGAGCACCCACGGGTGCGACTGGTAGAGGCTGGGATTCCACGGGCCGTATCCGTAGGCGTCGGTGTTCCACGCTTCGGTGGTGTGCCCGTTGCGTAACAGCCCACCGCAAACTTCGCCCGTACCATATAGGCTGGTGCCGTCCTCGATCGGGATCATCACGCCGTATCGATCACCGGACTGAAAGAAGGTCGGCTGCACGGCCCACGGCGTGGGCGCCGGGCCGAACACGACCGGTTCAGTCTCCATCGACATCGATGGGGGGAGGTCGTTCAGGTCCACGCCTTCCGGATAGAAGCGCGTGGCGTTCATGCCGAGGTCCTCGGCGACGACTCCGATCTGCCCCGCACCCCCGCCCATGGCAAACTGGAGCACGGCGAAGTCAGCCAAATCGACGTCGTTATCCGAATCGAAATCGGCGTCCGCACAGGAGGCTACGCCGGGACCACCCAGGCAGCTCTCGAAAACGGCGTGGTCGTCCGCATCGACGTCGCAATCGTCGTCCAGGTCTTCCGCAAAGCAACCAACGGTGATCGTGTTGACGTCGACCAGCGCATACTCAGCCGCGTCAACGTCGCCATCATTGTCGATCGAGGCTGGAACCTGAGACTCGTACTGCAGCGGCGTACCGCCATCCGTCGGGTAGGGAGCGAAGGCGAGGTAGATTTCATTCGGCATCGAACCGAATTCGACCTCCAGGTCGATCGTGCCTTCGATCCACGTTCCGGTGGCGACGTCGCCGGCGCCGCTAGCGTTGAACCACCCGACCCAGCCGTTATCGACCTCGTTGCCGATGTAGGCTGACCAGCCAGCTACGGTGCCGCTCTTATCCCAGGGGGCGGACACGGACGAGCCGGGCGTGTTCGCGACGAAGACGAAATGGTCGTTGCCCCCGCTCGCGCCAGTGGCGGCCATGTAGAGGATCGTGTCGCGAACCCCGGCGTAGAGTTCATATCCATTGTTCTCTGCGATCAGGGTGGCGTCGTCATCGAGCACGCCGTCGACGTTCCACTGTCCGGCAGCGCCGCCGATGACGAACAGATGCCAGTCCGCACCACCGTTGTTGTCCCAGGTGCCCTGCCCGTCCTGGAAGACGAAATCCAACTGATACGCGCTCATGGCCACGTCGACGGTAGCCTCCCACACCGACTCCGCCGCGTTCCAGCTCATCGCCGGGTCCGGCGAGGTCGTCGGGGTCCAGTCGTTGAAACCGTAGTGCAGATACACTTGCGCGGCGCCGTCGAGCACGCGGTCGGTCGGGTCGTATTGGATCGTCACCTGCTGGCCGGCGACGACGGGATAGGGGGCCACGTCGATGGGGTTGGCGCCCCGGGCAGGCCCGGCATGGATCAGCAGGGCAAACGTCGCAAGAGTGGCCGATCCCATGTGAATTGTGTGGCACATGCTATCCTTCTTTCCCTCCGGGTGAGCGCTGGTGATCCTGCAGTAGTGTGCGGGTCGGGGAAGTTCGATTCACCCGACATCTCCCCATTGTCAAGCCTCAACACGCCATCGTACCTAGGCGAACCACCCGATTCAACCGAGAACGGCTTGTCCTGCCCCTGCTCTTGCCCATCGAACCGTCCTCACGACACGCCGAGACCGACCTGCTCGGGGGAGGCCCCTCCGTCACGGTTTGTTCTGTTACCGTCTTCGTCGGGTGGGCACCCGCCGATAACCCGGCGCTTGCCGGGGACACTTCGGAGAATGTCGGGAACCTTTGATCAGCTCGGGCAACTAATCGGGCAGCACTGGTGCATCACGATGCACCTTGCAGTAGTGCGAGACAAGGCAGCGGAGGCATGATGATGAATGATCTGAGATTGAGAACCGTGCTCATTCTAGCGGCCGCCGGAGTGATGGGGGCGACGGGGTCGGCATCGGCGGGGATCAAGCTGATCACGCTGCCCGTTCGCGAGCGAGTCGAGATTCAGCTCGACAACCCCAATGTCACCTTGGTCGAGGAGGAGCGCGTTGTCCCGCTGGCGGCTGGCGTCAACGACGTCGTGTTTGCCTGGGCCAACGCCGCCATCGCCAAAGACAGTATCCAGTTTCGGTGTCTGACTGATCCCGAGAACATCCGGGTGCTGTCGGTCTCCTATCCGCCTGGCGAGAACGCGCTCACTTGGCAGGTGGGGGCACCGGAGGCGACGTCGGCCCGCGTGCGGATCAGCTACGTCATCGGCGGGCTGGATAAGTCATACACCTACCGGGCGGTGGCGGCTCATGACGAGCGGACGCTGACGCTCTGGCAGTACGTTATGCTGCACAACCGAGCCAACGAAGAGTTCGGCACAGCCGGCATGTGGACCGGCTTCGGCGAGCGCCTCGAACGCCCGATCGGAATCAACGAGACCAAGCGGTTGCTGTCCGCCCGGTTCGACGAGGTTCCCATCAAGAAGACCTACACGGCTGACCTATCCGAGCACGGGTACCTGAACGGCGGGAAGCAGCAGCTCCGTATTCCCATGCACTACGTGCTGGTCAACGACGGGGCCCACGGGCTGGGGGCGTTTCCGCTGATGTTCGGCAAGGCCCGCATTTTTCAGGAGGACGGGCGCGGAACGGTGGCGTTCATCGGCGAAGACTGGGGGCCGTTCACCCCGCGTGACGACGAGATGAAGCTCTACCTGGGAGTGGCCAAGGATGTCGTGGTCACGCGCACCATCGAGCGCCGCAACAAGGTCCGGGTCCACGGCAACCTGTACAACTACGACGTGGTCGTCAAGTATGAGATCGAGAACTTCAAGGACCAGAGCGTGGTGTTGGACGTAGCTGAGTCCCTGCCGAACCTGCGTCGCGAAATCTGTGGCGACACCGGCCGGGACGTGCAATGGGAACTGGGCACCGACGGCACGCTGCACGAGTTCATCGACGGTGAGAAGACGACGGCCGACAAGGTGGTCTTCCACCTCTCCGCGCCGCCCCGCGGCGAAGACCAAAAGGCCGTCAAGCAGGCCCACACGCTGCACGTCCGTATCAAGAACGAATGGTAAACGGGAGCGAAACCATGAGACTCGTATGTAGAGCCATAACCGCGCTTACCCTGGGACTGACTGCGGCTGCTGACGCCCGCAACGTCGATCTCTCCACCATCCCGCCGCGGGACACGGTGCAACTGACGATCTACAACACCGAGGACCTGACCCTGGTGCGTGAGACGCGGCACCTGACCTTCAAACCAGGGATGAATCCGTTGCAGTTCTCCTGGGCGGGGACGCTGATCGACCCGACCAGCGTCGAACTGCGCGTCAAGACGCACACGGATCAACTCGAGCTGGTGGACACGACCTATCCGCACGACAAGCCGCAAATGTTGTACTGGAACGTACGCGGCACGCTGGACGGTGAAGCGGAGGTCGAAATCACCTACTTCACCAGCGGAATCACCTGGTCAGCCGACTACGTCTGCGTCAGCGATCCGGACGAAGAGACCATGTCGTTCGACGGCTTCGTGCGTGTATCGAACAACTCGGGCGAGGACTACGCCGACGCGCAAATCCGCTTGGTGGTGGGCACGATCAATCTGGTCGAGGACGTTGCCGACTTGGCCCGTCGTGGGGTCATCAGCATGGATGACAAGAGCGACTACTGCCTCGGCATCAAGAAGGCTGCGGAATTCAAAGAGGAGGCTGGACGCGAGCTGCGCCTCAGGTTCGCTGGTCGGCTCGACGCCGCTCAGGTGGTCGCGCCCAAGAGCGTGGTCAAGGAGGGCCTGTCCGAATACTTCATCTACACCATCGAGGGAACCGAAACGGTCAAGAACACTTGGTCGAAAAGGATACGCTCGTTCCAGGGTGAGCGGGTCCCGTTCCGAATCCAGTATCGCTATCGCCCTGCTGAGTACGGCGACCAGTTGGCTCGCCTCTTCCTGCTCCGCAACGACGAAACCGGCGAACTGGGCACCACGCCCCTGCCGGACGGTATCGTGCGACTGTTTCGCGACAACGGTCATGACGGTCTCTCGCTGCTGCTCGAACAGCGCATCGAATACGTGCCCATCGGGCAGGAGATTGTTTTCAACCTCGGACGCGACCCGGAAGTGATCCACGAGCCGATCCGCCTGCGCAGTTCGCGCGACGGCTTCTGGTTCCAGCGCCGAAACCTCAACGTCTACTTCAACCCGGCGGAGGGGCATCGTATCGAGATCGATGACCGCCTCGTCGGCTGGGACGACCACCGGCAGTGGATCGAGCGCATCCGCAACTACCGCGACAAGCCGATCGACGTGGAGATTCGCCGCAGCTTCGATGGCCACGTTGTCTTCCGCAGCAACCTCGATCCCACGCTGCACGACTATCGCACCGTGCAGTTCACCACGCGAGTTGCCCCGGGTGCCAAGGCGGAACCGGCGTACCACCTGGCTATTCACCAGGGACACAACGCGAAGCAGAACAACGTCACGCTGGCTGCGGAGGACTAGCACGACACTG
>JAAEQG010001420.1 GCA_024231775.1 bacterium | reverse complement strand
TGCTGCCGGTGCTCCTTTGCCTCCAGCAGCTCGCTGTGCAAGCACCCGTGCCCGTCTGTCCTAAAAGAGCCGTACCCAATTAGCACGGTCGGGCGTCTTCAATACACCCAGTAACGGAGTTCTGAGTCTAGGCGCGTCTGGATTTGGGGTTCTTCTAGTCCGGCTTCCGTACCCTCCGATCCGAGTCGTCAAATCGTCAAAAGCGAGGATTGTCCATCCCCGGCGAAGATGTTAGGCTCTGAACTGGGAGCGGGACCAGAATTCCAGCTTGGCATGGAAAAAGGAGACCCGATGGAGCTCGCGCAGTCCTACATCGTCGATGAAGCCGGCGACGTCAAGAGCGTCATTATCGACTACGAGCGTTTCCAGCAGCTCGAGGAGCTGCTCCTGGACCTCGGCCTCGCCAATGCGATGGAGGAAGTCGCCGGCGAGGAGGAAGTTTCCCTCGAGGAGGCCCGCAAGCTGGCCGGGGTGGACGATTGAGAGTCCGCTTCAAGCGGAGTTTCTTCCGAGACGGTGGTCTTCTACCGGGCTCTGGATCGACGCGACATCTATCGACGTTTTCCCTGAGCTCGACCGGGAACGTCGCGGTGCCCACACCTCGGGTGCTGGTGCTCGGGTGCTGGTGCCATGCATTTTTCAAGATTGGGGCCTGGGTTAGGGAACCACCGGGTCCGCCCAGCCTACCCGGCCCGGCATGCCCCTACCCTCCCGGCGGCGGCGTTGCCCCATGAACGGTTACCAGAGCCTCTGCCCGGAAGGCTGGGTGGCAAGGGCAAACGACGCAGACCGTGGACGTATCACGAACCGTTCCTTCAAGTGCCTCAAGCGTCGGCGGCAAGAAGTTTGCCCTTGTTTGCCCCGGCAAGCAAGGGCAAGGTCCGGCCCAGCCGACGAGCACCATGCTCCCGTCCCGTTCGATGCCACTCCATGGCACAAAACAGCATTTCATGGTCCCAAACATCCTGTTAGTCCTCAAAAGCAGCAGTACATGCGCTGCGATCCCCCACCGGCCGAGAATCCGCTGCAAAACCCACAAGATGCAAAGCAGGGGCATCCTGCGCCAGCGGCCGGATCTGGTCGCGGAAGGCGTTAGCGTCGTTGAAGGCGGCGACTTCGAGCACGAAGAGCAGCGGCCGGAAACCGTCCGATCGGGGGGGGTTCCGGACACGTCTCCAGGCATTGGCCTCGCTCAGGCCCTCGACCAGGACGCTGAGCCGCAGCAGCTCCTCGACTCGGAAGTAGGCCCGGCCGGCCGAGGCGACGACGAAGGAATCGGCTGGCCTGGTCGGTCCAGCGCACCGGCCCAGAGGCCCTCTCTGGGGGGTCGCCCCCCCTGGGGGTGGGGAATCGTTGCAGTAGCGTAGCCCCGCGGCGGGAACGACGCAGGCAATCCCGCCTGCTCGTGCCCCCGCCGGAGGAGGCGCTATGCGCAATCTCACCTTGGGGCTTCTTCTCGCCCTGACCCTCGCCCTTGCTTCGCCGGGTGTCGATCCGGACCT
>JAAEQG010001419.1 GCA_024231775.1 bacterium | reverse complement strand
TAGATAGTCACCGGCTGGGATGTTGGTGTACACGGCCAAACGATGGCGAGGAACGGCTGGCCGCCAGTCGTCGTCGAAGCCTTCGAGTCGGTAGACGAAACGGTTATCCTTTGCCTGACAGTAGCTCAGGGCTGAGAATTCGAACGCGAACATCGCATCTTCGTGGCTCAATACGAGGCGATCCATGTGGTTGATCTGGACTGGTAGTTTGTTCGAGCCAATCGGTACCGAGGAGGCAAACAGCTGGAAGTCGGTGAGGACAACCGGGGGGATGAAGGAGCTCGCGGTGATGGCGCTGGGCGCAAAGCTGGTGAGCCCGTTACGCCCCCCAAAAAGGAACCGGCCGCCCCTGCATCGAGCCGCCAAGCCGGGATCGAAGGTATCGCCCTGCAGACCATCTGCGGTGTCAAAGCGCGAAAAGGTAAGGGTATCGGGATCAAAGCAGGTGATGCCCTCACCGGTTCCGATCCACAGGCGGTGGTCATCATCTTCGAGAATGCTCCGCACGGTGTCTGATGACAGGCCGTCGCTCTTGCGGTAATGGGCAAAGCTCAATCTCTCACGGTCGAAGCGATTGAGCCCCCCGCCGTCGGTTCCCACCCAGAGGGTTCCGGAGGCGTCCTCGAAGATGGTGTACACGACGTCGTGACTGAGACTCGAAGGATCGTCGTCATCATGCTGGTAGTGGGTGAAGCGGATCCGACCGTCGGCCGGATCGAGCTCGTCAACACGATTCAGGCCGCCACCGTCGGTTCCGATCCAGAGCGTGCCCCGGGAGTCGACCTCGAGGGTCACGACGTGGTCGTGGGTGAGGCTCGCAGGGTCCTCCGGGTCAGGACGATAAGTCCGAATCGGCGGATCATTCTGTTCGAAATGCTCCGCTTCGAGCCGAGCCAAGCCTCGGCCCTGGGTGCCGATCCAGAGATCTCCATCCGGGTCGACAAGCAGGTCGATGATCCGGTCACTCGGCAAGCCAGTCGGGTCCTGTGGATCGTGACGCAGGGTACGCATGGAGCCCTGCTGATCCAGGCAGGTCAACCCAGCGCCGTAGGTGCCCAGCCACAGACAATCCCCGGCCTCGGCGATGGCGAAGATCGACAGCGGAGGATCATGGCGGAGGTGCACCGGCTCGGACTGACTGTCCTGGGGAGGGAAACCGTCAAGGTATCCTGCGAACCCGGCCACCCACAAGGTGCCCTTCGTGTCTTCATACACTTCGGTCACGTGATTGACGCTGAGACTCTGGGTATCGTTCACATGGTGCTGGTGCAGGCTGAAGCGCTCGGTGCTGCTGTCGAGCAGGCTCAGGCCGCGGCCATAACTACCGACCCAGAGGTTTCCCTGATTGTCCTCGCCGAGGGTGAAGAGGTTGTCGTGACCCAGGCTGTGCGGGTCAGCGGGATTGTGGGTGAATCGTTCAAAACAATCGGGCTCGCCGTTGCGGCCTTCAATCAACCGGTTCAACCCGCCGCCGTATGTTGCCAGCCAAATCCGACCGCGGGAATCCTCGATGATCGCCGTCACCTCATCGTGGCTCAGACTCGAGGGATCGGCGGGATCGTGGCCAAAACGGGTGAAG
>JAAEQG010001418.1 GCA_024231775.1 bacterium | reverse complement strand
TCTCCAGAGATCGTACATCCAAGGATAACCCAAACTCGGGAAACCACCGCTGCATACTGCTATCGAGTCAAGGCGTAATTGTCTTGCCTGGCTCTTTGTCAAACGCGCCGGATCGTGCTACACTATGGCCTGACAATTTGTTATAAGGAGATGGAGCGATGAAACAATTTTCTACCGGCGCCTTGCGCGTTCAGAACGGAACACTCGTCACGCCCGAGGGGGTATTGGAGGCCGACGTGCTCGTCCAGGGGGAGCGCATCGAGGCAATCGGGCGCGGCTTGCCGGTGGCCCACGACTCGGTCGTGGTGGACGCCGCAGGCTGCTACGTCCTGCCCGGCGTCATAGACGCGCACACTCACGTCGCGCTCGACACCGGCATCTACCGGACTCCCGACGACTGGTTCATCGGTACGCGGGCGGCTGCCTGTGGAGGCGTCACTACCATAGTGGACTTTGCCACCCAGTTCGCAGGGCAGAGCTTGCAGGAGGCGGTCGAGGCGCGGATACAAGAGGCGCAGAATGCGGTGATCGATTACGGCTTTCACGTGATGGTCACCGACCTGCCGCCGGGCCGGGAGGCGGAATTAGCCGACCTGGTGGAATTGGGCACGCCCAGCGTCAAGCTCTATACCACCTACCGCCCCAACTATTACGCCGACGATGCCACAATCCTGCGCCTGATGGAAACCTGCGCCGATTTGGACATCCTACCCCTGCTCCACTGCGAGAACGACGCACTGGTGACGGCGCGAACCTCGGCGTTGGTTGCTGCCGGGGAGACCGGTTGGCGTTACCACGGACGCTCTCGGTCAGCCCTGGCCGAGCAGGAGGCGGTCCGCCGGGTACTCTTTCTGGCCGAGGCCGCCGGGTGCCCGGTCCATATATGCCATTGCTCCACTGCCCGCTCCGTCGCGTTGGTGGCCGAGGCGCGGGACGACGGACAGATCGCCACTTGCGAGACTTGCCCCCAGTATCTCTTGTTGGACGACACCGCTTACGAGGGGCCGGAGCCTTGGCGCTACATCCTCCAGCCACCCCTGCGCGCTCCCGACGATCCGGCCCGCTTGTGGGCGTTGGTAAAAGCTGGGGCGGTGGATATGATCGTCACCGACCACTGTGATTATACGCAAGCTCAAAAGATCGCGCACGATGACTTTGGCCGGACGCCCGGCGGTCTGCCGGGGATGGAGACACTG
>JAAEQG010001417.1 GCA_024231775.1 bacterium | reverse complement strand
GATGGGCCACCTTGTGAATCAGCGCCAGGATCGTCTCGCCGTTGCCCCAGGTGAGGTCGAGTCCGTCCGCCTCCTCGCGGGAGAGCATCCCACGCTCGTGGCACTCCATTGCCCACGAGATAACCTCGCTGAGGGTGATCGCGTCCAGGCCGTAGCGATTCGACAGGTCCACGCATTTCAGCGCCAGCGCCAGATCGTCGTTGCCCACCCGCGCCGTGAACCCGGCCAGCGGCTCAAATTCCGGCCCCTCCATCCGCAAACCGGGAAAGCGGGCATCGTCCACCACCAGAAAGCGGCTGCACGGGATGGTACACGCAAAACACGCCTTGCCCTTGACCTTGTACAATTCCTCAATCGCCTCGCCGCTCACCGCGTCCGCCGCCTCAAATCGACCGCGCTGAAAGTGGCGCGTGGGCAAACCGCCGATGCTGTTCAGCGCCTTGATCAGCTTTGTCGTGCCCAGGCGGCAGCGGACCTCGTACTCGGGGTGGTTATAGATCGCCTCGTCCACCCGCTCGATGATCTCGCCAAAGCGGGCCATATCGGCTACCGGAAAGAGGCCCGTGCCGCGCACCGCCACAGCCTTGAGGTTCTTGGCCCCCATCACCGCGCCCAACCCCGTCCGGGCCGCCGCGCGGTTCAGGTTGACAAACACCCCCGCGAACAGCACCCCATTCTCCGCCCCCTGGCCGATGGTGGCTATCTGGACGTCACCGTCGCCGAGTTCCTGCCGGATCGCCTGGCTGGTCTCCCACACGTCCCGGCCCCACAATTCGCGGGCGTCCCGCAGTTCGACCACGTCGTCCTTGATCCACAGGTAAACCGGATGCTGCGCCCGCCCCCGGATGATGACCTGGTCGTACCCGGCGAACTTTAGTTCCGGCCCAAAGAATCCCCCCGCGTTCGAGTCGCCCAGGATGCCGGTCTGGGGCGACATCCCGCTGACGTTAAAGCGCGCCCCGCCGGGAAAGGTCGTGCCCACCAGTGGCCCGACGCCAAAGACGAGCATGTTCTCCGGCGAGAGGCCAGCGGTGTGGG
>JAAEQG010001416.1 GCA_024231775.1 bacterium | reverse complement strand
CTGGTGCTCCAACGCGGGTCCGATCCGTTCGCCGGTGCCGGCCTGCCACAGCTGGGCCGTGTTGTCATTGCTAAAAGTGAGCACCCGGCTATCGTCGCCGGAAAAAACTGCGCCTTTGACCGTGTTCTGATGCTGCAGCGGGGTTAGGCTCGGCATTTGGGTGGTGGCTTGCCACAGCCGCGCCGTGTGGTCATCGCCGTAGGTTAGCACACGGCTATCGTCGTTTGAGAAAGCCGCGCCTTGGACGACGCCCTGGTGGCGCATGGCGGGTCCGATAGGCTGGCCAGTAGTGGCCTGCCACAGCCGCGCCGTGTGGTCCCGGCCCCAGGTAAGCAGACGGTTATCGTCGTGCGAAAGAACCGCGCCTTCGATAAACGGGGTAATATATGTCTGCGCCAAAAAGATGCTAAACGCGTCCCACTCGGGCCTGTCGTCGTTGTAGGGGAACACGGCGCCCCAGATCGTGTCCTGATGCCGCATCGTCGGTCCGATAAGCTCACCGGACACAGCATCCCACAGCTGTGCCGTGTCGGTCCAGCTCCAGACGAGCACGCGGCTATCGTCACCTAAGAAAATCGCGCGCCTGATTGGGACGGGATGCTTAAAGCCAGGCCCGATCGGCTGGCCGGTAGCCGAATCCCACAGCTGCGCCGTGTCGAGGCTCCATGTTAGCACGCGGCTATCGTCACCTGAGAACACAGAGCCCGAGACCCTTTTCTGATGCTGGAACGGGGTTCCAACCGGGGCGCCTGAGGTAGCATCCCAGAGCTGCGCCGCCTTTTCAAAATTCCAGGTTAGTACGCGGTTCCCGTCGTGATTGAACACCGCGCCCACGACCTGGCCATGATCCTGGGACGGGGCACCGAGAGGCGCGCCGGTGGCCGAATCCCACAGCCGCATCGTTTTGTCCAGGTCCCGAGTGAGCAGGCGGCTCCCGTCGCGATTGAACACTGCGCCCCAGAAAGTGTCCTGATGCGGGAGCGGGGGGCCGACCGGCGCGCCGGTGGTCGAATCCCACAGCCGCACCGTCATTTCCACGCTCTTGGTGAGCACGCGTTTCCCGTCGCCCGAGAACACTGCAGTCAAGACCTTGTCCTGATGCTGAAACGGTGGTGCGACCGGCGCGCCGGTAGCCGAGTCCCACAGCTGGGCTGTGTTGTTGCCCCAGGTGAGCACGCGGCCAGAGTCGGGATAAAACAGCGCGCCCGAGATCGAGTCCTGGTGCTGGAGGGGGGTGCCGATAGGCTTGCCGGTAGCCGAATCCCACAGTCGCGCCGAATCGTTCCTGCTCCAGGTGAGCACCCGGCTCCCGTCGCCTGAGAACGCAGCATCCGAAACCGAGTCCCGATGCCGGAGCCCGGTACCGACAGGCGCGCCGGTAGCCGAATCCCACAGTCGCGCCGTGTGGTCCCCGCCCCAGGTGAGCACGAGGCTTTCGTCGCCCGAGAAAACTGCGCCCCAGACGAGGTTCTGGTGAGTCAGGATGTTCTCGAGGCAGTACTGGGGCTCGTATTGCCTGATCCCGATCAATAGGCTTTCCCGCATGACCGGGTCAGGGCTAATCGCGATCGCTTCGGCCACCAGGTGCAGCGACCACAGCAGTTGCCGCCGTACCCTTTCGGCCTGGCTTTGGTTGAAGTAATGTCTTGCCAACCGCGCTGCTGCCTCGTCCCTGCTATGGTTGAAGTAGAAGACAAGGTAGCCGGCCATGGTCAGGGCGGCGACCACCCCGGCAACCATCATCTGATGCCAGCCCGCTCTCCCCGCTCCCAACGAAGGCCGTCCCCACCGAGCGTTTCTCGCCCGCTCGCCGGTCGTGGTCCCTCTTCGCCGTTTCATGGCGCTATGGTAGCATCTCCGGCCTTCATTCAAAAAGGGTTCCTTTACGGTTCGGAATCCACCCGCTCAGCTTGCGGGCCTGCAAGCCGAAGAATTCCTCCTTTCCACAAAGCCCAGGCATGGCCTGTCCCAAGAGTACAGATCTCGTTAAGCGTGCCGTGGTTGTCAGGGCCGATCTCGCCCGGGTTGTGAATCATGCGCGGCTTCCATGAGCGGCCTGCGTCTGCGGTATGGTAGACGCCCCATGGTGTGTCACGGAAAGAAGAGGAGCCAATCCAGCCGGTGGCCTCATCAGTGAAACCGACGGTGTACAGCTGCTCGTTTTGGAAAGGCAGAGGCGTTGCTGGCTGCCAGGTGGCCCCGGCGTCCCAGCTCTCAAGATAGCCCGAGCCAACTGCCACGGCGTGCCTGGAATTGGCGAATGCAATCCCACTCTTAGGACCGCACCTGATCACCTCCTCCCAGTTGATGCCATCTTTGCTTCGGAGAAGAAGATAGCCCGCAGCCAGCAGCACTCCATCTTTGTACACGACTTTTGCCAGCGGCGCGCCAAGATATACCTGCTCCCAGGCAGCCCCTCCATTAGTCGTCCGCAGTACCCGACCATACTCGCAGGGTTTCGACTTCTTCATCATCCCGTGGGTGACCGCCCACCCCTCTTGCCGGTCGCGGAAAACCAAGCCGTAGATCGTTTCAGGATGGGCGTGAGGTTCTGCCCGGCCGAAGGCAATCCGCGGCGAACAACGCCAACTTGCCCCCCCATCGGCGGTGCTCCAAATACTGATTCCGTCCGGGAAGCTATGACCGTACGAGCCGTGGCCGACGTACCCGCCAGCTGCCCAGCCGATCCGTTGGTCCACGAAATGAACCGCGTAGAAGTCTTCGTCTGTTGGGAGGACCGTGTGTAACCAGTTGTCGCCGCCATCGCTAGTACGGCTCAACTTGCCCGCTCCCCCGACGGCCCAGCCGTGCCTGGCGTCGACAAAGTG
>JAAEQG010001415.1 GCA_024231775.1 bacterium | reverse complement strand
ACCGTCCGGGATGAAAAGGGGGGCCTGCGGAAACGTGGCCGTGAGGTGCGCGCGCCGCAGCTCTATCCCGACGGCAGACCTCACCCCAGGCTATCTCATGCCGCCCTCCGGACTACGATTACGCTGATGGAACGGCTCCAGCCTTCGTTGTGGCTTGAAATCTATTCGTTGACTTCAGCGGTCACGATACTCGCATGGCAAATGCCAACTAAAAAGTGTAGACTAAGTTATGGCCCAGCCAACTCCTCAGGCTGCATAGAGGAGCTTCCCCTCACGTTCCACGGTGGCGGGCAGCGAGCACACGACGGCGCGCTTGCGGTCGAACTCCTCGCGAGTGAGCACGATGACGTCGACCGCTACCCGCAGTCCCCGCAAGGCACGTAAAGCGAGGCGATCTCTGGTGTACCCGGGCAGATCGCTGTCAGCGAGCACGATCAGGATGTCGAAGTCGCTGTCCGGCTCGCCGTCGCCGCGCGCGCGGGAGCCGAACAGATACAGCTCTTGAGGATCGAGAGCGCGGACCAGGCGCTCCACGATCTCTTCGAGCACGGCGGCGTCGGAAGGCGGCAGGGTTGGCATCGACAGTCTCTTCAAGTGCCTGCGGCGACCAGATTACCCGAGCCATTCACGGAACCTTTACCGCGCTTCCTCATGCGGGATGCCCTGGCCGGAATCGAGCTGCCGAAGCCCCCGGTTGATCTTGTACAGCAGATAGACCTCTTCAACCGCGTCGTCGAAACAGACGCTTTCCGGCAGCCCCTGCAACGCCTGCCAGACCTGCGCCATCCGGGCCCGATGCTCGGCTCTCTGCTCTCCGGACGGCGCCCCTGATGCCGGAGCGAGCGCCACGCGTACCTCGGCTCCGTCGGGCAGCTCGGCGCCGGCCTCCGGAACGACGTTGCCATTCATGACCGTACCGTTGTACACCATCGCCTCGCCTCCGTGGTCGTTGCCATCGTCTCGCGGCCTCTCCAAGTCTACACCACAGATCGCCGGAAGTCCCGACGCGGT
>JAAEQG010001414.1 GCA_024231775.1 bacterium | reverse complement strand
GAGGCGGAATTGGCCGCCGTGATCCACAACAATACCGATCAGGCGTTGGAGGTAGAGGTGCAGTTTGAGTCTGCGAGTTTGCAAGTTGGCACGTCTGCAAGTTTGCAAGTGGAGATTCCCGCCGGGGGCAATGAAAAGGTGATCTGGCCGGTGGTGGTGGGGGATGCGGAGCAGGCCACGCTGCGTTTTGGGGCGCGGTCGGCGGATGGGGCGGTTTCTGACGCGGTCGAGATCGTGCTGCCGGTTTACCGGCCCAGCACGCCAGAGGTGGTCGCTACCGCCGGTTATTTTGACGCGGATGGGCAGCGGTTGGAGGCGGTGATCTTGCCGCCCAGTTACGACGCCAGCCAGGGCGAGTTGTCGATTCACGTGGATCCGTCGCTGGCGGCGGGCATGGTGGACGGTCTCGATTATCTGGAGCATTATCCTTACGAGTGCACCGAGCAGACGGTGAGCCGATTTTTGCCCAACGTGGTCACGTATCGCGCTTTTAGCGAGTTGGGGCTTGAGCGGCCCGATCTGGACGAGCGGTTGCCGGAATTGGTCGGCACCGGTTTGCAGCGGCTCTATAATCAGCAGCATTACGATGGCGGCTGGGGCTGGTGGGTGCTCGACGATTCCAATCCTTTCTTGACGGCGTATGTTCTGCTGGGGATGGTCGAGGCGGAACGGGCCGGGTTCGTGGTGGACGAGGGGGTGATGGAGCGGGCGGG
>JAAEQG010001413.1 GCA_024231775.1 bacterium | reverse complement strand
GGGACGGACTACGAGGTAGATGGGCCAACGTATACTTACGAGATCGGCAAGTACGAGATCACCAACGCCCAGTACTGCGCCTTTCTCAACGACGCGGAGTTTGTTCAGCAGACGAATCCGTCCGACCCGCGCTGCACAAATATGTGGGTTTGCCCGAGCGGTCCGTACAAGGGCGACGTGTACATGATGGACGTCACCGTATTCCCTGATTCAACGTCACCCGACTGGTATGATCGGACTCTGTACAAGACTACGGACATTCTGGACTCGAAGATCAGCTACGACGACACTCAAGCCTACGGCAGCCGGTTCTACGTGCTCCCTGGGTATGAGGATCATCCCGTGGGCACGGTGAGTTGGTTCGGGGCGGCCAAGTTCTGCAACTGGCTGACGATCGACGCCGGCATGGACGCTTCACAAACCTGCTACACCGAGGGCACCTACAAGACCGACTGGTATCCGATCACCGCATCCGACTGGACCACGAACGGGCTGCTCGAGTCCGAGCGGCTTGATCTGGTGCGCAACTACAGAGGGTATCGCCTCCCCATGGACGGCATCAATGTGGGCGAGGGCGGGCCCGGCGATTCCTGGACCTGGAACGCCGATGCCAACCCCTACAACGAGTGGTATAAGGCGGCTGCGTTCGATCCGGCTGCCCCGGACACGGTCAGAATCGGCCCGGGGGAGGACGAGTTCGTGCAGCCGGATCATTGGATCTTCGGCTATGGTGCGGACACGAACACGAACGCGGACGGGAACCTCGGCAACCACGGGTTCGGATATCCGTTTCACGAGACGACACCCGTGGGGTTCTACGATGGCGTCAACCAGCTCTTCGATGGAACGCTCACCAATGACACGCGTAATCCGTACGGTCTCTACGATATGACCGGCAACATGGCCGAGTGGATCACCGACACCTCCCTGGAGTTTCCTTGGGACGCAACCACCTTTCGCAACATCCGCGGTGGCAAGTGGGTCAACTCCGACCTCAAGTGGGTTACCAACAGTCTGCGCACTACCACCGCCGCTCGGTATTACGCGGAGAACAGCATCGGGTTCCGCGTGGTGCGCTCCTTCGGCTACGGCGACTTCGATGGCGATGGTACCATCGGCCTGGCGGACGTGGCGTTTCTAGTCTCGGCCATGACCGGTCCGGTGCAGTTCGTGACGCCTGGCTTCGGCTACGAAATGTGCGACGCTAACGGAGATCAACACGTCGATTTGTTGGATTTCGCACGAATGCAGCAGGACTTCTCCCCGAGCCCGTAACCGACCGCTGCGACACTGGCGGCCAATCCGTTCGACCATGGGAGTCAGGAACGCCGCTTGATACCCAACGCGCTACGAGCCTGTCACGCCGCCGCGGCCGTCAACGCGATGGCCACCCTGGTGGTCTCCCGTTTCTCCGCGGTGGAGCAGCCTCTTGGCCTCCGCGTACCATCGCCGGTAGACTGGCTCCATGCATGCTTGGCAGCGAGAGCGCAAGGCACTGAAACCCGACTCCAAGTGCGCCGTAGACGCAGACGCGCCTGGACATACGCACCGGCGGTTGGTACTTGTCGCCGCGGCGGTCTTCGTGGCTGGCGCGGTGTTGGCCACCCACTGGCCGGTACTCTCCGCTCAGGCGCTCTCCTTCGATGACGGCCAGTTCCTGACCGACAACCCACTGGTTCGCAATCCGAGCTGGACCTCCGCTGGACGGTTCTTCGGAGAGGTTCTCGAACCATCCACCGTGGATGGATACTACCTGCCTCTGTCGATGGTCTCGCTGATGCTGGACTACGCCGCGGGTGGGCGCCCGGAGAACCTCCGTCCGTTCCACCGTACAAGTCTGGCGCTCCATGTTGCGAATACGGTGTTGATCATGGTCTTGCTGTACAGCCTGTTCGGTCAGGCAGTACCGGCTGCACTGGTGAGCTTGCTGTTCGGCGTCCACCCGCTGACCGTCGAACCGGTGGCATGGATCGGCGAGCGCAAGACGCTGTTGGCGGCGTTCTTTGCGCTGTGGTGCATGATCCTCTTCGTCCGGTATGCACGGCGCGGGGGTCGAACTTGGCTGCTGGCTGCATTGGTGATGTACCTGCTGGCGGTGATGTCCAAGCCAACCGCTGTTCCGCTGGTCGTTCTTCTTCTGCTGATCGACCATTGGCCACTCCGAAGGCTGACGCTCCGGACCACGATCGAGAAGGCGCCGTTCTTCCTGCTGGCGGGCATCTCTGCGATCATCACGTGGATCTCACACAGCCAGACGGCGGGAATCCAGGTGCCCGGGCAGGACTCGCCCTTGCGTGTGCCCCTGACGATGTGCCATCTGATCGTGTTCTATCTGCACAAGATCGTCTGGCCGGCGCACCTGACTTCGGCCTATCCGTTGCCGGAACCGCTGTCCATGTCGAACCCCACGGTAGTGCTCGGCGTCATCGGCACGGTGATTCTCGTTGTGTTGCTCGTCCTTTCGCTGCGTTGGACGCGTGCCTTGCTGACCGGTTGGCTGATCTTCCTCGTCGCGATCCTCCCCACGCTGGGCCTCGTTCAGTACAGTTGGGTCACCGCGTCGGACAAGTACGTCTATCTGCCGTCGATCGGCGTATTGCTGATTCTGGCATGGCTGATGCGCTGGGTGTGGAGCGTCGGTGCTGGGGCGTCACGGCCGGTGGTGCGGCGCGGCGGTGTCCTGTTGCTGATCGTTCTCCTGGCGGCGGCGGAGACTCTCGGTACGCAGCACTACCTGCGCAGGTGGCAAGACACGGAAGGTCTGTTTCGCCACATGATTCGTTTCGCGCCGCGAGCGCTCATGCCTCACTATGACCTGGCCCACTGCCTCCAATCCCAGGGAAGACTGGCTGAGGCGAAAGAAGAGTACGGCACGGCGTTGCGCATCAATCCATTTCACGCCGATTCACACAACAACCTCGGACTCGTGCTGAGTCGGGAAGGCCAGGTCGAGGACGCTGTTCTTCACTACGAGCAAGCCCTACGGGCGAATCCCGACTACGCAGCTGTGCTAGTGAATCTGGGCAATGCTCTGGTCCTGGTGGATCGACTTGACGAAGCCATGGTCCACCACAACAAGGCCCGAGGGATCGCCCCGAACGACCCTCGAACCCACAACGCCCTGGGTTCCACCCTTTTCCGGCGAAGTAAGCTGGATCAGGCTGTCGGTTCGTTTCGTGAGGCGCTTCGGCTTGATGTTCAGTACGCGGAGGCCTACAAGAACCTCGGTCAAGCTCTGGCAGCGCAGGAGGACCTGGAGGGAGCGATGGAATCCTACCAACAGGCGCTAGAGCTGGATCCCCGCGATGCAGACGTGCTCAACAACTACGGCGTCGTTCTGTTTCGGACCGGGGACGTGGAGGGTGCGATCGCTGCGTACCGCCGGGCACTGCGTGTCAACCCAGGGCACGAAGACTCGATCGGCAACCTGACTGGCGTGCTCTTGCGTCTGGGCAAGATCGACCAAGCCACTCGAGAGGCCCAGGCCTTTGTCGCCACAAACCCGAGGCAATCCCGGGTGTGGAACAACCTCGGCGATCTCCTATTCGAGCAGGAGAAGCTCATCGAAGCCGCCGACGCATATCGCGCCGCAGTGCAAGGCGACCCCGACAACGCCGAAGCCCACGCGAACCTGGGTGTGACCCTGGCGATGCGGGGCAAGTTCGCCGACGCCGTCCGCGAGTACCGGGTCGTTCTCCGCCTCCATCCGCGCGATGCGTCTACCCACAACAACCTCGGCGCCGCACTGATGGAACTGGGCCAGTTGGAGGAGTCGGTCGCCCATTTCCGCACGGCGGTGCAGCTCAAGCCGGACTACGCCGCAGCCCATTACAACCTCGGCTGCGCCTTGGCTGCGCTAGGCAGGTCCGTCGAAGCCGGCGAAGCGTTCCGCGCCGCGTTGAGGATTGATCCGTCCGACAGGACTGCCCGTGAACAACTTGAGGCAATCGAGGCGTCCCAACGCAAGAATGCGTCCGAATAGGCCTGCTTCCTACGCCGACTGTCCCGTCCGGTCAGCGGTTTGAAGATCTGCCAGTACTGGCGGTAGAATATCCGCATGCGGAAGCCCCACCGAAGAGCGCATCGGGCTGCACGTGAGGCGGGCATCGGACCGGTGCTTGTTCCTCACGACGACGCCGAGTTGCCGATTGCCGCCCGGCCGCCAGCCACCGCACTAGCAGCCCTGTTGATTGTGGTGGCTGCCGGCGTGGTGGCGTACTCGAACACGTTTTCGGCGCCGTTCTTCTTCGACGACCTAACCAGTATCGTCCAGAATCCGTCCATTCGGCGGTTTCATCCATTGTCACAAGTGCTCGCCGCGCCCACGCAGACCTCCGTTGCGGGGCGTCCGGTCGTGAACCTGTCCTTGGCAGTCAACTACGCGATCGGTGGGTTCGATGTGCGGGGCTACCACGTCTTCAATCTGACCGTCCATCTGATGTGCAGCCTGGTGCTCTTTGGCGTTGTCCGCCGAACTTTGCAGCAGGCGACGTTCGGCGGGCGCTTCGACGATGAGGCTTCTTGGTTGAGCGTTGCGGTGACGGCGCTGTGGTCGCTTCATCCGCTGCTGACCGAGAGCGTCACCTACGTCACCCAGCGCACCGAACTGCTCATGGCATTGTTCTATCTGCTCACCTTGTACAGCGTCATTCGCGGATGGTGTTCGCAGCGACGCTGGGCGTGGTACGTTTGTGCCGTGGTGTGCTGTGCTCTCGGGATGGCCAGCAAGGAGGTGATGGTTTCCGCGCCGTTGATCGTCCTGTTGTACGATCGAACCTTCGTGTCCGGTTCGTTCAGGAGGTCGCTACGACGACACGCGGGTCTGTACGTCGGTCTGGCGGGGACCTGGGTTATTCTCGCGCTGTTAATGGGGTCGTCGGCGCGTGGCGATTCGGTTGGATTCGGACTCGGCGTATCCGCTCTTGACTACTTGCGCACGCAATCGGAGGTCATCGTCTGGTACTTGCGCCTGAGCTTCTGGCCGGACCCATTGGCGGTTTCGTACGAATGGAGGTTGGCCCAGACGTTTGCCGATTGCATGCCCCATGGCTTGATCGTCGTTGCCCTGTTGCTCGGTACCCTCTGGGCCTGGTGGCGCCGGCCGGCGCTGGGATTCGTCGGAGCCTGCTTCTTCCTGATCCTCGCTCCCACGTCCAGCGTCGTGCCGATCGTCACAGAGATCGCGGGCGAGCGCCGAATGTACCTGCCGCTTGCATGTGTCGTCGTTCTGTTCGTGGTTGGTGGGCATCATCTCCTGCAGGGCGTGGGACGGCGCCTGGCACTGCAATCTGTGTTGCCTCGACTTTCGCTCGGCGTTCTGGTGACGGTGCTGGTTGCGGGGCTCGGCTTTCACACGTTTCGGCGAAACAACGACTATCGTAGCGTGCTTTCGATATGGACCGACACCGTCGCCAACCGCCCGCTGAACTACCGTGCGCACAGCAATCTGGCCGGGGCTCTCATTGACGCCGACCGACTCGAAGAAGCGGTCGTTCACTGCACGCTCGCCCTGCAGCTTCGCCCCGACCACATGCGTGCCCGGGCCAACCTCGCTTTGGTCCGCAAACGCCAGGGCCGGCTTGACGAAGCCATCGACCACTACAACGAAGCTTTGACACACCGACCGCGGAACTCCGGGCTGCACCACAACCTCGCCATCGCTCTCGTCGCGCAGGGCGATCTTGACGCCGCCATCGGGCACTTCATCGCGGCCTTGCGGATTCAACCCGAGCTGCCCCTGACCCACCTGAACTTGGCAGAGGCCCTGGTTGCGCAGGGCCGAACGACTGAGGCCGAGATTCACTATCGCGAGACCTTGCGGCTGAGACCCGCTCTCGCGCCGGCGCACTGCAACTTCGGCAACATGCTCTTCGGACGAGGGAAGATCGAGGAGGCGACCGAGCATTTCCTGGCTGCTGTGAGAATCGACCCCGGGTTTGCCGATGCTCGCGCCAACCTGGCTGTTGCTCTGGCCCGACAGGGAGAGACCCGCGAAGCCATCAAACAATACCACGAAGCCCTGCGCATCGACCCAAACCACGTCCAGGCTCGCCGGGGACTGGACACTCTGCAGGCGACACATCTTGCCCCGGAAGGACCATGAGTTCGTCGCGCCGAACGAGGGCGCACGTACGTGCTGTAGTTCGTCCTCAGTCCTGCGGTGTCTGTTCCGCAGCCTCGGGCTCGCCGTCGTCCTCGGTTTCAAGAGCGTCCAGCAAATCGTACCCCTCGATCTTGAACGGTGATGCGCGCCAGAGCCCGCCAGTGGAGTCGTAGTACGGTTCGGTGATGGCCTCGCGGATGGTCTCTTCCTCGGCCTGTGCGGGATCGTACGTGATCCGCGCCGGGGCAGCGCCAGGTCCGGGCCAGGCCTCGATCTTGAGGTAGCCGGGAATCTCGAACTCGTCGTCGCGCTCGACGAAGTAGCCGAACAACGAGGCGCTTCCGCGGCAGGTCAGATGATGGACGCCCAACTCGAGCACTGCCGTTTCCGCCGGTGCCGCGCCACGCCCCTCCGCCACCTTACTGAACGACGGCATGGGAAACACATAAACTGCGGCAACCGCCCCCGCCGTCAGCATCAGGATGGTGACGACCACCGACGCCTGCGGCCAGGAACGCTTGCTGCTCCTGGGAGGTCCCCAACTGATGGCACCCTCCGCATCGCGCGGGCAAACGTCCACGCAGTTCAGGCACGACAGACAGCGGGCTGCGGTGACCTGGTCCACCGTCGCAACCGGGATGGCCGTCGGACAGACCTCGGAGCACAGACCGCAATCGACGCAAGCCTCTTTGTGACGCTTTACCCGGGTCAGTCCTAGCTTTGAAAAGGGCTGCAGCACCGCGGCGAAAGGGCACAACCAACGGCAGAATGGCAGCACCACGAACAACGATCCGAGGACGATCGCGCCAGATACCACATAGGCCCAGAACGTGATGTCCTCACCGTGACGGCTGAGCAACGCGTAGCAGGGGTCAGCCACGCGAAACTCCAACTCTCCGTAAGTCCAGGTGAAGTAGAGAATGATGCCCAGCACCAGGTACTTTGCCTTGGACAGCACGCGATCCAGGCGGCTGGGTACGCGGGCCGGCTTGAGGCCGAGACGTTTGGCCCCCGCCTGTAACCACTCGGAGATGGTTCCGATCGGGCACATGTAGCCGCAAAACGCTCTGCGATACAGGACCGTGAGCAGCAGGACCGCACCGAGGATGTAGAAGTTGGAGACGCCCAGCGAGCAGAGCATGTTGCCTTCGGTCAAGTATGTGTAGAGCGCCTCCACGCCACCGAACGGGCACCAGCGTTCGGCGTTTCCACGGGCGACAAACACCCCCACAAGGGTCAGAGCCAGGAATCCGAACTGAACGATACGCCGGTTTCTTTTCAATGCTTCACCCCTGTTGAGGCGGGAAGGTGGGCCATGCCGCGTGGTTGGCGGGGATGGTGGCGATCCCGGCCCCTGCGGTATTCAGGGGCCGGGACCGAACTCGTGCTCACCTACGGTTTCCTGTCGTCCGTGTGCGTGGAGCTCTTGGTGCTGCTGCACTTGCTGCGGCTGGGACACTTGCCGCAACTGCTGCCACTGCTGCAGCTGGATTCCTTCACCTTCGACTTCGTCTCCAGCACCTTGGCGAAGTCAGCGCTGGCGACCAGCGTACCAAGGTCCTTGCTCTTCCTGACGTGGTCTTTGAAGGCGTTCAGACGGCTGGGCAGCGTGTTCTCGAAGCAACGTACCAAGAGCTTTAGAGCGTCGCTCTGGTCGCCGGTCAGGGCTCGTAGGCGGGCAAGGTCATACAGCGTGCCCGGTCCCCAGTCCCCAGCCGGCGCACACCCCTGTCCGATCTTCCGGGCCTGATCGGTATCGCCCTCGCGGGCGAGGGCGATGCCCAGGAGAACGCGCGTCTCAGGCGTAGCCTGATCCTCTGGCAGATTGCTCAGGACCGCAACGGCGTCGGCATTCTTCTCCAGCTCGAGCTGGGTCTCGGCGAGCCTGGCGGCCGATGCGGCAGTGGACGTCTTGGCGTAGGACTGTTGGTCGAGGGCCAGGGCCTCCGTGTGCAAACCGTGTTCGTAGTAGAAGACGCGCAGCCCCTGAGCGGTCGCCTCCCACTTCGAGGGATTAGCTTCCGCGGCAATCCGTTTCCGCATCTTGATCACTCGACGGACTATCGAGTACTGCTGACGATACTCCTGGTTGCTTGAGTCCGCCTTGGCTGCCTCACGGTAAGCGTTCAAGGCACCATCGAAGTCCCCCTGGGTGAGCAGCGCACTCCCTTGCGAGAACACCTGCGCCGCCTGATCGCCCGACGTCCCCAAGGCCCCGGTGGAGCTCAGCGCCACGCAAGCGAGCGCACCTACCACCATCCACGTCGTTTCATTCTTCATTTCACTTCCTTACTCTATTGTGTCGCGTATGCATCCGTCCGGGGGTGCTCCCCGTTGTTGGACCCGGCATGGTGGCCATGCTCCGATCCGCCACCCGATTCACTGCCGCTGCTCATGTGTGAAACGCCTGCACGGGCGTTTCCCTGCACGGGATTTGGACGAATCGTAGCGTACCCCCCCCCTGAGTTCAAAGCCCAGCCGCCGCGTGAAGGGCCACGGCCACAGCCTGTTGGCCGGGATGGGGGGCAGGATACGCCCCACCTCTTATGGGGCGTACCCCCCCTTTTTTCCTTCGGACTCATCCTGGGAACCTCCGACGAGTGAGAACCTGGCACATGTGGACTGCGGCGAAGCTATCAAACAACCATCGAAGGAATCAATAAACCAGAGTCGGAAGTAGGCTGGATTTCTGTCGTTTCCCCTGTTGTACGCGGAACTTATGGTTGACACCGTCGGTTCGCCCCGAGTATACTTGAAGATGACTTGGGGGGAGTTCGCACACCTGCGGGGTATCCCGGCTCGTGCTTGTCTGGGGCTGGGATCGCGCTTTCGATCGTGCTAGAGAGAGACATAAGGCATCCGCCTGGGAGCTGGGAGAGCGACGGTCAGCGTTCCAGTGCGGCCGCCCGTTGCGTCGGGCGCTTGGTGTCCTCCACGTGGGAGGTCCTCCGACGGCACGGTCGCCGCGAGAATCAGAGTTAAGGAGTGAGGATATCATGAGGCAGACGTTGAGCAAAGTAGCCGCGCTGGGCATCTCAGTCGCGGTGGTGTGTATGGTGTCGAGTTCGGCCATGGGCGTGGGGTACCAGGAGCTGGTGTCGTGGTCGACGCTGGACTCGACGAGTCCGTTATTCAACACCCAGAACTATTCGTTTGTGATCGACGGGACCACGGCGTACCACGGCCTGGGCACCAAGGCGCGGTTTACCAAGACGGCGAATCTGTCTGGCGCCCAGGTGGCGACGGAGATTACCTCGAACGCAACGTGGGCGGCGGCGACCGGCAGTACCAGTTGCACCAGTTTCTACGGTATGGGACAGGTGGGCACGGAACTCCAGGGTGGTGACAGCGGTACCGACTCGATCTGGCGCATCGATAAGGCCTCCGGCGCCGTCTCGACGCGCGTGTTGAAGGCCGCTATCCTGGCACACCAGCAGATCACCTACCCGCTGCAAACGAACGTCGGCTTGGGTACGTCGAATTCCGTTACCCCCACCGGCGAGCACGTGTTCTACGAGGCCACTGCCGACGAGATCCTGGTCACGACCGGCGTTGGTACCCTAGCCACGCTGGTGACCAATGCGGAGCTGCTGGCCGCGCAAGGCAACACCAAGGTCAGTGGCGGAATGGTGTATGATAGCGCCGACAGCTTGTACTGGGGTAACTCCACGAGCGACGACATGTGGAAGCGCAGTGGCGCGGGCGTCATCAGCCAGGTGTTGAGCACGACGGATATCACCAACGTGAGCGGTGAGTCCGCAGCGGGGTTTGGCGATATCTTCTTCGCTTCCGACGGAACCGGCTACTTCTACGAGAGTACCGGGGACAACATCATGAAGTTTGACCCAGCCGATGCGGCGAACACGCTGGAGATCTACGTCAGCGAAGCCGAGCTGTTGGCCGGTCCGGGTGCGGGCGACACCGTGTACTGCATGGGTGAGTACGGTGGCGAGCTTGCCTTCAACCTGAATGGTACCCGCGGCGTGTACGTGATTCCCGAACCGGCGGCGTTGTCGCTGCTGGCGTTCGGTAGTTTGGCACTGTTGCGTCGTCGGCGCTAGTAGCCGGGCGCGGTACGGTAGACATCGAAGACATCGTCCACCTGCGCCGGTCCGGCCACAAACCGGACCGGCGCATCTTCATTATCAGGCCGCTTGCGAGGTGCGCGTGGCACAATGCGGCGGTGGCGAGACAGCCCGAGGAATCCCGAAAGGAAACTGGACCATGAAGATCGGCAGGAAACAGAGCGTCTGCGCGTTCGCGGCTGCCCTGATCGTCGCTGGGGTCACCGCGGCCGACGCCGCCTGGGTCGTAACTGAAGTACCTCAGCAACTGGGTTGGTCCGGTGATACGGCCCTGTACGGCATCAACGACAACGGTGTGGCTTGCGGAGTCGGTAACTACGTCTCCGAAGTGTCCAGCGTCGCGATCATCACTGACGGAACCGCCGTGACGGAGCTGCCGTATCTTCATCCCGCGCCATCCACGTATCCGTTTGCGTGGGCGTCGGCGATAAGCAGCAACGGGCTGGTCGCCGGGCGGTCGCACAGCGCCAAGGGCGTGGATCGTGCCGTGATCTGGGACGGCCCCGCCATCACCTTGATACCTCACCCGGCCGACGCCAACACGAACAACGACATGCGGGCATACGGCCTGAATGGCGCTGGAGTGGCTGTCGGGTACTACTCCAGCACGACGACGGGCCAGCCTGCCGCCTTCTACTACGACGGAACGACGCATTCCCTTGTGGCCGCGTTGCAGGCCATCGGGCTGGGTCTGAATGGGATGCAGAGCTACGCCGATGATGTGAACAGCAGCGGTCTAATATGTGGAGAGGCGAGGGACATCAGCGGCGAGTACAACTTCTTTACCTACGACATCACCTCCGGGACCGCCACGAACCTGGGCAGGTCCTTCAACTGGGACGGAAGCCACGCGGCCGCGATCAACGACGCGGGTGATGTGATTGGCCGAGGCCGGTCCGACTTCACCAGTCCGATCCACGCCCTGCTGCACGACGGCGCGTTCAACATCATTGATGACACGATCACGCCTTCCCAGTGGGCCCTCGACATCACGAATGCCGGCAGGGTTGTCGGGCGTGCCGGTACGATGTCGACCGGTGGTGAGTGGGCTTGGTACAGCGATGGACCTGGCTCCGGCAGCATGATCCGGGTCGACCTTCCAGGCTGGGATCGACTTGCCTTTCGAGGAGTCAGCGCTGGGAATGTCATGACCGGGTCGGGGCGGACCGTAGCGTCTCCGGACGACGATCGCGGATGCATCGTCTCTCCACCGCCGGGTGATGAGAACCACAACGGGGCCGTGGATCTGGACGACCATGCCCAGTTTGTCGCCTGCATCAGCGGTCCCAAGGAGGCACCCGGATTCGTCGCCCCATCCCAGGCGTGTCTCGAAGCATTCGACCTGACGCCGAGCGCGGAGAGCTATACGGTTGAAGAAATCCCGTTCCTCCCCGGTTGGAACGGAGACGCCGAAGCCATCGACATCAACAGCAGCGGCGTGGTGTGCGGCAACGGCAACTACGTGAGCAACACGTCCAGCACACCGTTCCGCTACAATGGTCTCACGGTAACCGAGCTCGATATTCTGCCCGACGCCGACGTGCCCATCGCGATAGCGAGGGCAATCAATGCCAGCGGTGTGGTCTGCGGCGACTCGCACGAGGCGGACGCTGATTCACGCGCGGTCTACTGGGAGAACACCACGGTGAACGCCCTCCCATACCCTGCGGACATGGATACCACCAGCGACTTCCGGGCCTATGACATCAGCGACACCAACGTGATCGTGGGTTACTACTACAACACGAACGGCGTCGGCAACAGAAAGACGGCCTTCTACTACGATGGGGCGATGCATAGCCTGGGCGATACGATCCGAAACGCCGGGTTGACCGGCGGATACCAGGCTGCCAGCGGGATAGACAACGGCATCATCAGTGGCAGCGCCGACGATGCCTTTGGGACTCAGAACGCATGGACCTACGACATTGGCGCCGATATCCTGACGGTGATCGGGACGATCACCCCGTTCAAGAACTGCAGCGCAGTCGACATCAACGAATCTGGCCAGACCATCGGTCGATCGCAGAATGCCTCCAGCAGGTACCGCGCCACAACCTACGACGGTACCTGGCACTTCGTGGACGACTCGCTCGACCGGACGCAGTATGGCATGGGCATCAACGATGGCGGTCGGATGGTCGGATACAATTACCTGGGCGGTGGCATATACGAAGGCTGGTACAGCAACGGACCGGGCGACGGCAGCATTGTGCTGCTCGACGCGCCGGGCTGGGCATCCGTTCTTCCTCGGTCCATCAACAACGGCAACGTGATTGTGGGGTATGGTGAAACATCGGGCGGCGATGATCGCGGATGCATCTTCACTCCCGTATCGGGTGACGGAGACATCGACCTGGACGACTTCGCCGTGTTTCAGCAGATCTTCGAGGGAAGCTGACTGGAGGACGAGGGCAGCGGAATCTAATAGCGAGGCATTGAGAACCATGACAAGGGCTATGGCTTTGTGTGTTCTGGTGGGGTCGGCCAGCATGATCGGCGTGGTGGTGCCGGACGTATCGGGGGCGATGGAGTGGTCCGCTTCGATGGTGCTGAACACCAACGCCGAGACCGACCTGGATAGCGACTATCGCCCCGAGTTGGCCACCGATGGTCAGGGGAACTGGGTTTGCGTCTGGCATGCAGCTGTACCGGGAGCGCAGGATCGTGACTTCGACATCATGGTTGCCCGCAGCAGCGATGACGGAGCCACTTGGTCGGCGCCGGCTATCTTAGACGCGGCCGGAGCGGACCCACTGGAAATCGAGGATGACTTCAGTCCGGTTGTATACACCGACGGCGACGGTCACTGGATCGCAGCGTGGTACACTTACGATTCACGGGGAGGAACGCTCGGTGACGACACCGACATCCTGGTATCGCGCAGCACGGACAACGGGGCGACCTGGACGACATCCGCCCCGCTGAACAGCGACGCCACCACCGATCATCTCACCTACAACTACTGCTCAGACACCTCGCCTCGTCTTGCCTATGACGGCAACGGGCACTGGGTGGCGACGTTCTATCTCCGTCGCACGAACATCGAAGACGAGTACGACTACGACATCTATGTCTCGCGCAGTAGTGACCACGGAGCGAGTTGGTCGGATATGCAATTGCTGCACGCCAGCCTGTCCACCGATTCCGGTGAGGATACCATCCCGCAGATCGCCGCTGATACGGCGGGTAGCTGGGTGATAACGTACAAGTCCACCAACTTGGTCGGGACGAACGGTGTTGACGACGAGGATCTGCATTTCTCGCGCAGCACGGACAATGGTGTCACCTGGTCCGCACCAACCGCATTGAACACTGATGCCAGTACAGACGGGCTGAGAGATGGTTACAGCGGCGGCCTCGACATCCTTACCGACGGGACCATGTGGGTGACCGTCTGGGTTCGCGAGTTGCCGCCGCTAGTGGACTATGACCTGATGATTTCGCGGAGCTATGACGCAGGAATCACCTGGTCACCTCCCGAGAATCTGAACCCCGACTACGCGGTGGATGGCGGGTTCAAGGACCTCGACCCCCGTTTGGGTACCGATGGGGCGGGGAACTGGGTGGTCGTGTGGGATGGATACTACGTCGCCTACTTCCCCTGGGGATTGGACCACGATCCCGTCTTCATGCGCAGTGACGACGGCACGCAGACGTGGTCGCAACCGGCGCCGGTCAACACTCACGCGTACATCGACCTGTCGTGGCGCGACGAGGACCCGGTGGTTGTGGCTTCTCCTCACGGCCAGTGGCTCACCGTATGGTTCTCCACCTACAACCTCGGGGGCACGATCGGGAACGAGCGGGACATTCTGTATGCCACCTCGTGCGTACCTGTGATTGACGGCGATCAGGACTGCGACGGCGACGTGGATCTCTACGATTTCTTCGTGTTTCAGGATTGCTTCACGACGACCGGACCCGTCGCCAGCCAGTGTGGGAACCTCGACTTCGACGACGACGACAACGTGGACCTTGACGACTACGCAGTCTTCCAGGGCTCGTTAAACGGTCCCGGCGAATGACCACGACAGGGAGAAGGGAATGAAGCACTCCGGCTGTTCTCGTGTCCCTTTCGTGTGTCTTTCCGTTGCGGTTTCGGCTGCGCTGACACTCCCGGCGACAGCGGCGATGCAGTGGTCCTATCCGCAGGTGCTGAACAGCAACGGCGCCGCCGACGGGTCGCGAAGTGATTACTACCCGAGGCTGGCCACGGACGGTTCGGGCGTGTGGTTGACTGTCTGGGCTTCGCGCGATCTGGCGGGCGGAGCATACGGCGACGATATGGACATCTTCTTCGCTCGTAGCGTGGACGACGGGGCGACTTGGTCGTCTCCAGCCATCGTCGATCCGGCTGCAACCGCAGACGACCTTCACGACTCCAATCCCGAAGTGTATACCGACGGCACGAACCACTGGATGGTCGTCTGGGGAAGCTGGGATACGGGAGCCACCAGTGACATCGATCTGTGGTACGTGGTGAGCACGAACGGGATCGACTTTAGCGCGCCCGCGCACCTCAACGACGACTGGGCCACAGACCCCGAGCGGGATCACGACGGCACGCCGCACGTAGCCGCGAATCCGAACGGTACGTGGGTGGCTGTGTGGATGAAGGGGAAGGACTACGGCGACGAGCACGACATATATACGTCGCGCAGTACCGACCACGGAAGGACCTGGACCTCCCCCGTCTACCTCCACGCGAGCATGACCACAGACCCCGGCGACGACATCGTCCCGCGCATCGCGTCCGACGGAACGGGGAACATGGTGGTCACCTGGAAGTCGGACAACCTGATCGGGTCGAACGGGACGGCAGACGGCGACATACACTACTCCCGGAGCGGCGACAGCGGTGCAAGTTGGACCGCACCGGCCGCCCTGAACACCGATGCGGGCACTGACGGGGTGTACGACATCGAAGGTACCATCGCGACCGACGGTGCGGGGCAATGGATCGCCGCGTGGTATCGTGAGATCAGCGGCGGCTTGGATCGGGACATCATGTTCGCCCGCAGCACCGACAACGGAGCCAGCTGGAGCTCGCCGGCGCCGCTGAACACGAACTGGGCAACCGATACCGGTGACGACTCTCGTCCGCGCTTGGTGACAAACGCCCTGGGCGATTGGCTCGTTGTCTGGCTCTCCAAGGACAATCTCGGCATCCCGATGTTGGGAACGGATCGGGACGTCTTCTATGCGAAGAGTTGCGACGACGGAGCCAGCTGGACTCCGCCGGCCGTCCTCAACGGCAACGCCTACACCGACTTTTCCAAACACGACTGGAGCCATGACGTCGCCCTCGGGCTCGACGGGCGCGTGCTAGTCGCCTGGTACACGGACGACTCGCTTGGCGGGACGATTGGCTCGGATCGCGATCTTCTGTTCTCAACGTCCGTGCTCGAGCGCGACGGTGACCGTGATCTTGACGGCGACGTAGACCTCCACGACTTCGCCTGGTTCCAGGCTTGTTTCACGACCACGGGGCCGATCGAATCCGGCTGCTGCCTGTTCGATTTTGATGGCGACGACGACGTCGACATTGACGACTACGCGGATTTCGGGGCGGTCCTCGGCGATCCGGTGTCCGGAAGCTGACCAGGAGAGAACACGATGAGGAGCAGGGCATTCGCGTTGGGGCTTACCGGAGCGCTTGCGCTTTCGGCTCTTGTGTGTCTAGGTGCCACAAACGTCGTGCTGGCGTTCGGTCCCATGGAATGGGCGCCGGCCCAGGCGTTGAACCCCAACGCTGCCACCGACGATCCCAGTTCGGGGAACGACTACAATCCGAAACTCGCCACGGACGGCTCAGGCCACTGGGTCTGTGTCTGGCATTCCAAGGAAACCCTGGGCGGGACCGTGGGGACGGACTACGACATCTTCGTCGCCCGGAGTGAGGACAACGGGAATACCTGGACCGGACCGGTCGCGATCGATCCGCTGGCGACGACCGACGCAACGTCCGACTATCATCCCAAGGTGGAGACCGACGGCAATGGACACTGGATTGTGTTCTGGTACACGACCGATCCTCGTGGCGGAAGTGGAACCGACGCGGACCTGCTCTTCTCGGTGAGCGACGACAACGGAGCCACTTGGAGCACGCCTGCCTTTCTGAATTCCAACGCCACCACGGATGGCGACAGCGACGGAGACTATGCCAAGGCTCTGACCACGGACGGCCACGGAAACTGGATGGCTGTGTGGGACACCAGCCGCCCCGGCGGAGAGGGCTCCATTCTTGAAGTAAGCTACGCCGTCAGCACCAACGGAACGACCTGGAGCGATGCGGGATTCGTGAACAGCACCGCTCCCAACGCCGGGGATGATCGGGGCGCCAACATCGCTACTGACGGAAACGGCATGTGGGTCGCAATCTGGTACTCGGATAACCTGCTGGGCACCAACGGCGTGGGTGACGAGACCGACATCCACTTCTCCCGCAGCACGGACCTCGGTGAAACGTGGTCGCCGGCGGCGGCGCTGAATACGACCGCCCAAACGGATGCCTACCGCGACGTCTTTCCCCATTTGTGCGCGGATGGCGCCGGACACTGGACCGCAGTGTGGAGCATCAAATACGGCAAGTGGGTCTCGGACCCGGGCGACTACGACATCTACGTAGCCACCAGCACCAACGGAATGACCTGGACCGCACCGGCGCTGCTGAATACGAACGGCGCTCAGACCGGCTATGACTGGAAGCCCATTGTGGACACGGATAGGAACGGCAACTGGGTGGCCGTCTGGGAATCGCGGGAGTTGATGTCAAATCCCCCGCTGGGATCCGACCGGGACATCGTATACGCATTGAGCACGGACCACGGCGCATCCTGGTCGCCGACGGCGGTGCTGAACGACTTCGCGCCAATGCCGATGGACTTCTACCACGACTACGAGCCGGACTTGGTCTACGGAGGTAACGGCTTCTGGATGACCGCCTGGTACTCGGTCTACAACCTCAACGGCACGATCGGAGGCGATCGCGACATCCTCTTCTCCACCGCCTGCTTGCCGCTGCTTAACGGCGATCATGACTGCGACGGCGATGTAGACCTCGTTGACTTCGCCTCGTTCCAGGCCTGTTTCACGACCACGGGGCCGATCGAATCCGGCTGCGGCCTATTCGATCTTGACAGCGACGACAACGTGGACCTTGGTGATTTCATTGAGCTCGTGAGCGCATTGACCGGCCCTTGACGATTCTAGTACCCGACGGGGAGGGAAACGGGCAAATGTGACGCTCGCATCAACCGAAGTCTGATCGTCTGGACCGCTCTAGTCCTTTCCCTCCCGGCAAGCGCCGCCTGGGACATAACCGAAGTTCCGATGCACCTGCCCGTGGGGATGCACCTTCCGGCCTCCACAAGCAGGACACCGCAGCCGGTCTCGCTCCTGACGAATCGTGAAGACCGCCTCTCTTCCGACGTACTCCGTCCGCAGAAGCTTGTAGGCCCGAATCCCAACCCCGTGGTACAGTAAGCTCGTGGACCTGCTGGTATCTCCTTAATCTGAAGTTCGTTACAACCTCAGATGAGACCAGCATGTCCGCCTT
>JAAEQG010001412.1 GCA_024231775.1 bacterium | reverse complement strand
GCCGTCCGTCGGCCCGGAGCTTGTCCAGTTGATCCCGGAAGTGTTTTAGCAGGCCGTCGGTCGATTCATACTCCGTGTAGAAGTGCCCGAGTTCCCCGAGCTTTTCCTGGAAGTCCCACAGTGATGTCAGGCCGTCGCGGTTTCTCGCGCTGCTCGAGACGGAGGCCTTCCGGAAATAGGTGTAGATCAGCGGTTTGCCGGTTTCCTGGAAGGTCCGGTGGGCGACGTCGAATTCCTCTTCCGTGTATTTGCCCGTCTTGGTCTTGAACAGGCTGACGAACACGTCGCAGTCGCGGATTGCCTGGTTGTATTCATCCTGCAGTCGCGTGCCGGACATCGCGTCCAGGAAATTCTCCCAGCGGACGATCTCTAAGTACACGCCCTCGTCTCGCAAGCGGTCGTTTTGTTGGCGGAAGTACAGATCGAACGCGTCGCGGTCCTCGCGAAGCTCGGATGACGACGCCAGGAAGATCCGGATCGTCTTACCTTCCACACCGCCATCCGCCCCGGATCGATCCGCGTCGACGGGCGGCGCCGGCTCGCCGTTGTCCGGGGACAGCTCTTTGCCCGCCCGCGCCAGCCATTTCTCCAGGTTCATTCCGTCGAGCAGCTCCAACACGCCGACGTCGGTGTAATCGGGCGGTTTGGGGCACTCGATCGTGAGCTTGCCCCGTTGCTTGCGGTCGATCAGGTCCTTCTGTTCGAACATCGCCGGTTCATCCAGGCCGGCGCACGTGTTGCAGATGCACGGAACCCACTTCCCCACTTTGTCCTTGAGTCCCCGGAAGCTTTCGTTCAGGGCGTCCAGATCGCTGGAGATGACGCTCAGCAGCGCCTTCTGTTCCGGCCCGCGACCCCGGAGTGCGATTTCGGCGCCTCGTGTGGTCATCTCCACCAGCACCCGCGACCCGCCGTGCTCGAACAGGGCGCCGCGCGCCCAGCACAGGTCCGGGCGCTTCACAAAACGGTGCATCCGCACGATCAGCCGGCTCACCAGGCCCTTTGGCAGGAACTCGTAGCGGTAGGTCAACACCAGGTCGCCGGGGCCGGCCCAGTCGCCCAGCTCCCGCGGTTTTGACGGCGAGAGGTGTTGCGGCGCCAGCCACGTCTCCCTGTCCGTGTCCGGCAGCCGATAGCACAGCTCGAACCGGGCCATCAGGGCCCGCAGCTCCACCTCTTTGTCCGCGTAGCCCCGGTCGGACCACAGGCGGTCGCAATCGGCCAGCGTGAACCGGCCCCGTTGGGATTTCACCCCTTCGTCGTCCAGGATGCGGAACACCGCCTCCGTGACCCACTGGTTCTGCAGGAACACCGTGCGCCGCAGCTCCCTCGACTGCTGGAAGTGCAGGAACACGCCCAGGTCGTGCAGGTACCGGCTCAGGTGCAGCGCCTTGTCGCGGTCCGGCTCCAGGTGGCGGCTGTAGATGTCGAAATACTCGTCCAGCCGGATGTACGGCCGGG
>JAAEQG010001411.1 GCA_024231775.1 bacterium | reverse complement strand
GGTGAGGGCCTGCTCCACCGAGTTGGCAGATCCGACAGCGACGAGCAGCGCGAGTGTCAGTGTGGTCAACATGGGATGCTCCTCCACATATTATGCGCCCGATCACGGTGCATTCCAGTCCCCGGCCTGGGTCCAGACTTCAAACCGCTCACAGACTCCCGCTTCGGGGTCCTCCAGGAAGGCTCCGGGATGCGGCGGCCACCGCCGCATGATGGTCTCGCACGGGTAGCAATGTTCCGAACTGTCGTAGCGCCCGCCCTGGGAGCTTCGCTGGCGCAGGAACCAGTGCCCCAACTCATGCTCCAGGATGCCGTCAGCGGACACGAAGGTGCCGGGGCCGCTCACCCTGCCGCGATCGTTCACGAAGATGTGTCTATCGGCGGTGAGCGGCGGGCTCGTGCCCGGAATGACGAACTCGTCGCTGGGATCGATGGCCAGCGCCTTGAAGGATTCGTCGCCGTGCCCGTCGCCGGTGGTATCGAACTTGAGGTTCCCGTGAAAGAAGATGTTCAGCTTGGAAGGGTCATAGCGATTCTCGGAATCTTGCAGGTCGAATACCAGAAACGCCAGGTAGGTTCTTCCGTCTCTGGCTGGCCAAACGACATCCTGGAGATTGCGGCGGTAGAGCTTGATCTGTCCGTCCCAGGTCAGAGTGACGTTGCAGGAGCCGCCGTAGAAACTCTGGGCCTGGGCGATGTAGTCCTGGATTTGCTGGTCGGTCAGCCGGCAGCCCTTGTTGTTCTGCCCTCCCGGCGAGTCGGTGGTGTGCAGCACACGGATCACGTTGAGCGGGACGCTTCGCGCCCCACCCGGCTGCGCACACTCCAGCGGCGTCGCCTTCTCCTCTTCGGAGCAACCGGCCACCGGCAGGGCGATGACCACGGCCAGCAGCGCATTCACTGTCGTGCGCAAAACGGTTCTCATCACCTGCTCCTCTGTGATCAGGGTGTCCCCACGATGGGGAAGACGCCGCCGTCCGGATCGACTTCCAAGACGCTGAGCGTGGGGTGCTCGACGTCGTCCACCGGATAGCCGACGAAGACGATCGGTCTTTCCCAATCGGAGTAGTACACCAGTCGGTCCGGCCCGAAATCGTCCCCGCGTTCCTGCTCCAGATAGCAGGTGAGCAACAACCGGTCGATCTCGGCCCCGACGGCATCCTCGCTGACGAGCTCGATCGCCAAGGCGGTTGGTGCCAGCGACTCGGTGAAGGCGTTCTTCTCCGCCAGCACGGTCAGAAGGACGTGCGCCGTGTAGGAGTTCTCCAGCGTGACGTACTCGTTCCATTCGGGAATGGAGTCCAATATCGTCACCTCGCCGACCGGGTCTCCGGCTCCGGAGGTGCCGTGGACGTACACGTAGCTCGGCTCCACGGTGAACAGGAAGGAACGAGCCACGTCAACGCCGGCGAAGTGCAGGGCAATCGCCCCGTCGAGCACGCCTCCCAGGGCGGGGTGACCGGGGTCGCCGGAAGCGATCTCACCTTCGCCCAGGATCAGGGTGGCATCACTCGTGCCGGACTCGTGGACCGCCGCGGAATCGTAGGTGATCTCAAACGGTTCGGTCACCGAGGTTGCGGTGGGTTGGTAGACGCCCGACCAGGTGGCGGTAGTGGCGGGAGAAAACGCCAGCGGGTCGATCGCGGGTGCGATGTTGACGTTCACCGCGGTTCCCAGCAAGCCCGAAGTCGGCGACACGGAGACCGCCACCACGGTCACCGCTTGGGTTGTTTGAACCTCAAACACGTCGTTACCGTCCGGGTCGGTAAGGAAATCGATCGCGGTGTCACCGAGCGTCACACTGGGCGTCAGCCCTTCGACGTAGACGGTCAAGAAAACGTCAGACACTGGATGGGCGTCACCAAACACTGTTTGGAATATGCCGTAGTCGGTCAGGTCCGCGTCACCGTCGCCATCCAGATCGGCCTCGTCGCAGCCGGGCGGCGTTTGCGAAGCTCCAGTAAAGAAAACCTGGAACTCGGCGAAGTCAAGCAGGTCCACGTCGTTGTCGCCGTCGAAGTCCTTCCACTGGCACTGCGGTCCTGGAGGAACGCCGGGGCCGTCCAGGCAATCGAGCCACGGGCCGAAGTCGGTCAGGTCCACGTCACCGTCCTGGTCGTAGTCGGCCGCGACGATAACCAGCGGGCCGCCGAGGCATGCGGACCACGCGGCGTAGTCCTCCAAGTCCACCCTGCCGTTGGCGTTCAGGTCCCCTCGGAGCGGGGCAAACGGACCGGTGAACGATGCGTGGCCCGCCGCGAAGTCGGTCAAGTCCACGTCACCGTCTCTGTCCGCATCAAAGGCCTCGCACCCCAGGCCGGCCGGCCCGCCGCCGTCCCCAGTGAAACAGCGCTGCAACGCGGCGAAGTCCTTCAGGTCGAAGTCTCCGTCGCCGTCCGCGTCACCGGGTTCCGGCGGTGCGGTGAGTACCTGGCCCGGCGAGATGAGGTTGTCCTTGGTGACGCGGTCCCACAGCGAGATGCGCGCGGGGTCGTAGGCAAACTGGTAGGCCGATCCAGCCGGAAGGGTGAACTGCAAGGGCGCAGGTTCTTCCGCTACCACGACGACCAGGCCCGGATCGTCGGCCCTGGCAGGCATCGGGCATAGAACCAGAAAGGCGAGAATGGGAATAGAGGGTTTCATGGGATGCTCCGCTGCATACCGGGACCCGAGGGATCGGTCTTCCAGCAGTAGACGGGCAGGGCTGCGGACGATCCGCAGCCCCACCCTCCTCTACGCCATTACATGCGCGTCCGACGACACATAGTTGCTAAGGCGCCCGAGCGATCACCGCCGGCACGCACCACTTCTTCGCCGGGTCGTCCTCGGCGAGAGCGTCCAGAGCCTCCTCGATCTCGACGAGACGCTTGACCTCCGTGGGGAAGTCGGCCTGCTTGGCGTCGAGGGCGGCCCGAAACCCCTTCTTGTCGAAGCTGCAACTGGGACTCATCTGAGTTCTCCGCATCAGCTCATTCCTCTCTTCGACCAGGGGATTGCGCTTCGCCGCGTATTCAGCCCGCTCGCGCTGGTACTCCCGAATCTCGTCCGGCGTGAGAAGCTCTTGGTCAATGCGGAGCGACCAACCCTGCGGGCGCAGGCGCTTCCCTTCCGGCGAATCGACGACCCGTTCCGGATCGATGAGACGGATACCCTCCTTGGTAATGTCCCGGCCAAAGCGGTTCGGCTTTTGATCGGCCTCCAGGGCCACGATGATCGTCGCTTTGGGCACGCGGAGACGGATTAGCCCCTTGACGTAGTACCTCAGCAGCCGCTGGAACTCCCGCTCCTCGCGCGCGCCTTTCAGATAGGCTACTCTCTGGCTTTCGGCGTCCCGGTAGCGAAGCTGGGCCAGGTAGAGCCGGGCCTTCTGCTCAGACCAGTAGTCCAGTTTTCCAAGCGAGGGCGCATCCACGACTATCCGCTCAAGGTCCGGGATGATCTCCTGATCGCCAAAGTCGACCAGGGTCTCCAGTGCGGTCCAGGCACCACACGATCGCGGGTGATCCCGGTAGAGCTCGCGGAAGAGCGTGCGAAGCTCCCCCATCGCGGCTCTTGAGAGCGCTCCGGCCTTGGACGAACTCCCGCCTTCGCTCGCGTCTCCGGTTTGCCCGCGAAGCCACATCAGTGTGTACTTGTCCCTGATCTCCGTCGGAAGGGCATAGGCGTGGTGCATCGGGCGGTTGTTTTCCACGGCAAACCGGGCCACGGGCTCCGGATCGGACAACCGCTCGCAGAGCAGTATGGCCGGTTTGAAGAAGAAACTGGAGGCCCGGTGAGAGAGTCGCCCTCCGGGTGGTTCGTTCTTCTCCTTGGCGACCTTGATCATCTCGACCACCGCTTCGAGGACGATCTCCACGGTGGCGTCGTCCGCCTTCCGGCAGGCCAGCATCAGGGTCTCCTGCTTGCTCCATCCGTCCGACCAGATGTTCATCAGGCGCCGGATACACACCTCGTCGCCGTCGGCACACTCCGCCATTGCCACATCCGAGGCCGCCTGGAATTCGTCCCACGACGCCGTCCGTCTCTCCAGGACTGCGAACGCCTCCTCCAGCGACAACGGCCCCGCCAGCGCAGCCGGCCCGAGGCCGACGCAAATCATCAGCAAAACACATCGCCTCATGGTATAAGCTCCTTTATGGTTGATTCCAGGTTCCGTTTTGCACCCGCTGAAGAGCCTCGTCTTGCAGGATGCCCACTTCAGCACGGAGATTCGGATGCGTCATGTAGTTGCTCCCTTGACCACGCCAGCGCTCGTAGTAATCCCACAACCCCTGGGTATCGTCGTCATGGCGGAAGAGGTATCGTCCGACCCCGTGAAACACCGGATTGAACCAATACTGATCGTCCCGCGTGATGAGCCGGTACGGATGACCGGGTCCCTCGTCTTCGTGAATGATCGTCTCCGTAACGTCAGCCGAAACCCAGTAGTCGCTCACCAGCACTACGGGGTACCAGCTCCACGCGTGGTTTTGCCAGAAAGGGTCATCGTTGCCATCTGGATCGACCGCATACGCGTCGATGAACAGCTCAACCGGTTGGCCTATTGTAGCATTGTCCAGGATCGTCGGCACGAAGAAGATGTTCAGCTTGGCCGGATTGTAGTGCGGCGTGGGCTGGTTGCTGCAATAGTGCACCCAACCAAAGTCGTCGTACGGATTGTCGATCGCGTAGCCTGCCTCGACGTGTACCCCTTCTTCCCACGCCGGATCGTCGGTGAAGTTGGTCCACAGCGTGTTGATCTGGCCGGTCCAGCTGATCGTAACCTCCTGGCCGAACATCACCTCGGTGTTGTTTATCCACTGGTTGACCAGACCTCGGATGTGGTTGTCGTTGTATGCATACCCCATCTTGTCCTGGGCGTACGGGCGATTCCCGGACTCGTCATAGAGATCGCGGACCACGGTCACGTTGATGGACAGCGCGCCGGACGATGACGGCGGGGGCGTGGCGGGTTTGCTGCACCCGAGAGGGACTACCGCTGCCAAGAGAAGTACGCCTGTTATTGCTCTTTGGGCGTTCATGGCGTCACCCCCTCTCCGACGCCCACGACATAGCCGTCGTCCACCGTTTCAAACGGGATCACCTGGGTGAACTGCCCACGATCCACGTCCACGTTAATGGGAAACAGGGGGTAATTCAGATCACTCGCGTACAGCAGGTAGTTCGGGTCGGTGTCGTCTGGCAGGCGGGTCAGCGTCACGCTGAAGTAGTCCTGCACGACCGTCAGCGCAGGGTTCAACGACATGACCTGCACGATTCGTTGGCTGGGCCCGGTAAGCGTCTCCGGGGTCTTCTCGATCGCGACGACGGCTGCGTGATGATACGCCACGCTCACGACCATGGTCTCCTCGCTGGGGACGGGCCCCGGGGACACGTAGAGCGCGGAGACCGGGAGCCCTACCGAGGGCACCATGTCCCCGCCGTAGGCAATCTTGTAGATGTTCGGCAGCCCTTCGGTCACGACGATGTTCTGCGCGCCGGAGATCTGCAAGCCGTTCAAGTCAAAGGTGAACGTCCCCTCCAGCGTCCCCTCGGAAAGAAACGCTGAGAGCGGCGCGTCGGTCGTACCAGCCCCGGTCACCAAAACGCACTCGCTCGCCGAACGCTCCAGAACCTCATCAGCCGCATACGTGATGGTCACGGGGACCGTTGGGCCAAACGTCGGAACGTAATCGCCAGCCCACGATACTGTCGTTGCGGCGTCAAAGACCAGGGAACCGCCGGACGGCTGAAGCGTCGCCACCATTGCGGTCCCCGGACTTACCGTCGTTGGACTGATCGTGATCTGCACCACTGTCGCTACCTGTGTGCTTGACAATGTGAAGGTCTGGTCGCCGTCAGGATCACTCCAGAGGTCGATCAACACGTCGCCCAGGGTTGCGCTAGGCGTCAGGCCTTCGGCCCAGACGGTCACATCTACGTCCGGCACGGGATGCGCATCGCCAAAGATTGTCTGGAAGATGGCATGGTCCATTAGATCGACGTCACCGTCGTCGTCAAGGTCGGCATCGGCGCAACCGGGTGGCACTGTACGAGGGCCGGTGAATAGGCCCTGAAACGCGCCGAAGTCGGCCAGGTCCACCCATCCGTCGCCGGTCAGATCGTGTTGCGTACATCCTCCCGGCGGTTCAGCGGCGGGCCCACTCAGACAGGCGGCCCAAAGGACGAAGTCGCTTAGGTCCACGTCGCCGTCCTGGTCGGAGTCGGCGGCGAGGATGACCAGCGGACCGTCGAGGCAAGCCGACCATGCGGCGTGGTCGCCCAGGTCCACGGTTCCGCTCGCGTCGAGATCGCCCAAGAGCGGGGTGAACGGTCCGGCGAACGAGGCGTGGCCGGCACCGAAGTCGATCAGGTCAACGTCATCGTCTCCGTCCACGTCGAATGCTCCACACTCCGGGCCGATCGGACCGCCGCCGTCCCCGGTGAAACAGCGCTGCAACGCGGCGAAGTCCTCCAGGTCGAAGTCCCCGTCGCCATCAGCGTCGCCGATTGCCGGCGGTGCGGTCAAGACCTGACCCGGTACGATGAGATTGTCTTTGGCTGCCGTGTCCCAGAGCGACACCGCAGCAGGGTACTCGAAGTAGTATGACGACCCTGCGGGCAGGGTGAAGCTTGCCGGCTTGGGCTGACCGTTCACCTCCAGGATCAAGCCCGGATCGGGGTCAGCCGCGGCAACACCGCCGGCGGCAACGCCAAGGAAAAGCAGATATACTGGAACTCGCGTCCGCGCTTTCATCTTGATAACTCCTCCTGTTTTGCCGGCTTCCTGTGATGCTCCGAAGCGATCCCGGCACGATCGCCTGGAGTTTTCCTACTTCCTCAGTTGACATGAGCCCCTGGGGCTGACCAGGGGGCGATCTGGCCTACAGCGTGCGGGACACGCCACGGTTTCCGCAGGCTGGTGCCGTCTTCATCAAGCGGGATGCCCATCGGACCGCCAACCCGCAGAGCGGTCGCGCGAGGGCATTCCCCGGCTTCTCCTCCTTTCTTCTGAAAACGACTCCTCGAGGAGTGCCGGGAGCAGTCACCTGCGGCTTCGCAGGCACTCCAACACAGACAGGTGACTGTCCCGCACTCGCTCACTCCTTCCACAGGCTTGTTACCCCGTAGGACGTGGGGCGGGTTCCACGCCGCGAAGGCTCGGGAGGCGGGTGGAACGCGCCCTGCCATTCTGGGTCCATCCGCGTCAACAGAGCGACCCCATGGCGAGTTTGAGTCTCAAGACAAACGCCTTGGCAAAGCCAACATTGTCGAACAGCAGAGTGATCTCGTCGTCCGTTTTGCAGTGGTCGTGCGCGCGGTTCACGGCAATCATCACTTCTTGGCGGAACTCCTCTTTCCCGTTGGTGGCCCGCTCTTCGATGGCCCACACCGAGTCCAACGGGACGGATGCCTCGCGGCTGCTGACCTGAATGGCCAACTCGGCGCGACCTACGGTCACGGTCGCCTCGGTCGGTTCTGGCGTACCCAGGCCCGGATGGCCTCCGCAATAGAAGCAGGGGTAGTCGTTCACTGGTTCGCGTCGCTCCTCTCTGGAAACGTCTCATCCGAAGTGGCGGGAACAGTCGCTTGTGGTCATCCGGTCGCCCCAACCTGTCTTGACCGAGGCGGGCGACTACCCCGCGCAATTCGCTCTCTGTCACCAACTGTCTGTTATCTGCGTAACATGACCTGATCGCCCCACCGTTCGTTCGCGGAGACCGAAAGAACGGGAGAGGCGCCGAGCGCCCGGGCGTTCGGCGACCTCTCCGTAGGAGGGGATTGGAAGCTATTACATCTTGAACTGCCTGCCGCATCGGAGCCTTTCCGTTGCCGTGTCGCCAGCCCGTCCGGCGCGCACCTTCATCGTGCTCTCCCCGGGCCGGGGAGACCGTCGGACGCTTGCGCGCCCGGCGGCTCCCCACAGGCCGGGAAGGGAAGGACGCCAAACGAAATCAGTTCTCCGGCTGGCGAACGTCGTGTCGCTCACGCCGTGTGGTGACTAAGGCATTCCCGGTGCCAGAGCGAAAACAGCACTTCTTTACAGTGCCTCTTTACGGGGTCGGCGGAGCAGTGAGGCGTGAAGGGAGGGTGATATGAGGCGCATCTCTTTGTCACAAACGTAGTTACGTTCCAGCTGCGTGGCTGGGCCGGTCGGTGTTCGTCCGCCTGGAGCCGACCGAGAGCCAACCCGGCGCTGGCGGATTGGCCCCTGTTGGCCGCCAATAGGGGCCAACCGATGGCACCCTTGGGCGTGGTCAGCACGGTCGTGGAGAGCCGAGCCGTGGGCCACGCCCAGCGCCCCCTGATCTGCCCGACCACCGGGGACATCCGATATACGCCTTGATGAGTGAATGCCAGGTCAAGTCCGCAACTCGCGGGTGCCACCGATCTGACGCTTCCCGACAGGCACAGGTCCGAGTCGACCATCGGAGGGTCGTATGGCCAAGCCATCCACGAAACCGACGCCCGCCTCGCAAGACCAGACAGACTATTGCAGTGAACGTGCCTCCGCGGTAGCATGCACTTGGGGCACATAAGGGCGTCTGGATTATGTTCACCTCGAAGCTGAATAATCTCGTTCGGACTTGGTCCGCGCTGCGTGTCCGCGCTTCGTTGCGCTCAGTGCTCTGTGCAGGCTTTGTTTGCACTGCTCCCGTGTTGGGGATCGCTACCCCCGCGGACGTTACTGATTCCAGTCCCATTACCGGAGCCAAGCAGGTCTTCATGGACCCGGCGGACGACATGGCTTTGCGGCGGACCGATGACGACCCCAGCGTCGATCCACTTACCGGTAACTGGCCCGAGTTACGTTATGCAACCCTCGGGCATTGGATTCCCGCTGATGCCGGCGCGGATCCATACTTCGGCGTCTACAGCACCAACGGTGACTGCAACACCAACTGTGACTTCTTCCGGTTGGATATGGTCTTTGACGGCTTGGTCAACCCGCCCGGGGAGGTGGCCGTTCCCTACAACCCCACACAGTACGGCCCCAACCCGCTGTTCGGCTGGGTGGAGTTGGACATAGACGCCAACGAGAACACGGGTGGGGACACGGACCAGCCGTCCTTGGGTTACAGCGCCAACGTGGCCCGCTGGGGCGGAATGCCCCAGGGGACGCGGTTTGTGGACCGAATCAGCGCCGACGGAGAGCCGTGGGGCGGCACGTTCGGCGCGCTGCCGGCAACCTATCGTAGCGGGCAGGAGTTCTTCCTGATCTTTCAGGGCGACTTCTATGCTAGCGCCGACTGTGTCGATGGCAATAGTAATGGCGCTTTCGAGTCCGGTGAGACCTGGACACTGGGCGGGGATTTCTTCTGGCGAGCGCCGGGCTATGACCCGATCACCTACGCCCTGTTGTACCGCCCGTACGTCACCATACGCTTCAAACACTCTATCATTGAGGACGCTACAATGGTGTCGTTTGTCTATCCATTGGACAACACCGCCCACGCTGCTCTCTACGGCTCGACGCGGGAAAGCCACAATTTCTCGAGCAGCGACGCGAATTCCATCAACGAAGCCATGTTCGACCTGAACCTCGCCGGCTACGATCCGCCGCCGGGCACGTCGGGCCATGCCTATCGTCCGCTGTTGGAGGATTGGGGATCTCAGGACCCGCTGGACCATCTCGACCCGTGGAACTGGCGATGCACGTTCCTCTTCGGAACAGTCCTCGATTCAGTCGCGCAGGGCGGGGAAGCTCTAGTCTGGACGGACGCCTGGCCCAACGTCGTCGCGGATGATTTCAACGGAGACGGACTGGTCACCAAGACGGATCTCCAGATGCTGACCGACTACATCACAACCCACGACGGGGAGGCGAACTACGACGCCGATGGTCAGGTCAACCGGCAGATCGATCGGGCCAGTTTCTCGGACAGGTTCAGCATGCACGATGGAGACTACGACGGGTTGGTGACCACCAACGGCTTTCCCGTGCAGGATGCGTGCGACTACGACAACGACGACTACGTGGACCTGGAGGACTTTCGGGCGTTCCAGGCGTGTTACTCAACGACGCCGTTGGACCCGGAAGTCTTGGCCAACGTCGGATGTTTGGATGCGTTCGACGATAACGGGGATTTGGATGTTGATCTGAATGATTTTGCGGTCTTCCGCTCCGTCTTGAATGGACCGGTGTAGGAGGAAGGCAAGAGGCAAGAGGGCGTAGGCGGCGGGGGCCGCGATGGACTGAGAGCCTACGGCCAATGGCTCCGGTCAGACTGTTTCTGAGGGGATTGGGATGAGTAGGCTGGCGAGCCCGGCGGTGGCCGGGCGGAAGATCGGCGGGGAAGGCGCGAGGATGTTGCTGCGCGCCTACACGCTGATGGAGCTGCTGGTCGTGGTCTTCCTGATAGCCCTGCTAATGTCGATCTTGGTGCCCGCGTTGGTGACTGCGCGGCACACGGCCAAGAGCTTTGTGTGTATGGACCATCTGCGGTCCACGTCTTTGCGGTTTCGACTGTTCGCCGACTCATATACCTGCGGGTATCGAGGCGACAGCGCGCAGTACGGTTCGCGCTTCGATGCGATGGACTTTTTTGAGAGCCTCTACGAAGTGGGTGAGTTTTGGGACAGCAAGGAGATCCACCACGAAGCCTATCCCGGCCAAAGCCGGATGACCTGCCCGTCCGCACCGACCGGCTTGGCTCGGTACGGTCGCGACATTGTACCTTGGACCCCCGCCGTTGCTCCGCGAGAGAAGGTCAGTTTCGCGATGAACCGCCGGTTGCTCCTCGCCCCTGCGCTGAAGAACGGCGTCCCCTTCGAGGCCCCGGTGCTGCTGACCGAGCGCATCTTCAACCACCCTCGCGCGCCGCTGTTCTTTGACGTGGATGCCGAAGCCGCCATGAAAGGGGTCAGTGATCCAACGGCCAAGTTCATGCCGTTCTTCTGCACGCCGGATTACTTCGAGCGCAACTACTGGTTCCCGGCCATGCGTCATCGGGGCAAGATGATTGTTTCGTTTGTCGGAGGCCACGTGCTCTCCACCAGTGACCCGCTCTCCGAAGGCCAATGGTGTTGGGATTACTTTCCCAGCCTCGGCGCAAGGAAGTGACCGGCGGCCGTTCTGCCTGAATCTGCTATGAGTTTGCGAGGCAAGTTCCATCTTCTGCTCGCCCTTTTGGGAATCTCGATTGCGGCCAACATGGCCGTGGCAGTGTGGTGCACCCGGATTTACGTGGACACCGCGACCGACCGGTTCCACGAGTTCGTCTCCGACGTACGGCGAACCGAACTGATCCGTAGGCTGCTCGATGACTTGGTGATCGAGTTACAGACCCGCGCCAAACGAATCAAGCCCCTGAACGACGACCGTTATCGTGTCATGTGCCGACGAATCGTGGAGGAGGTTTCCGGCCTGCCGTCGGCGGTGGACGACCGGCAGGGCGAAGGGACCGACACCAAGACCGGTCTGCTGGAATTGAGCCGGCAGTTGTCCGACCGAAGCGGGCAGCACATGTCCCTGCTCGCGGACGGGAGAAATGAGGAAGCGGCCGCTATTCTCGCAACGGCAATCGAGCGTGAATGCGTGTCCCCGATGCGAAAGAGGCTGGGCGAGGTTGCCCTCCGGAACGACACTTCCATCGCCCAGATCGCGGCGGTCGTGGCCGAGCAGCAGAACTGGGTAACGGGCGTGTTAGCCGTCAATGCCGTAGTCGTGTTCCTGGTGTTGGCGGTCAGCTTTCACTTGGTCCGCTACTGGATGCTCAAGCCGGTGGGAGCGATCAAGACCGCCACCGAACGGCATGCGGCCGGTGATCTGTCCTACCGTATTCCCGAGCACTCCAACGACGAGTTGGGCGTGCTCTCCCGCCAAGTCAACTCGATGGCCGACTCGCTGGCTACCGTCCAGCGCCGCCTAGTCGAGCAGGAACGCCTGGCCGCCGTCGGTGAACTGGCCTCATCCGTAGCCCACAACATCCGTAACCCCCTGGCGAACATTCGGATTTCGGTTCAGTCGTATATGAAGCGGGCACCCCAGGGTGACGAGAACCTGGCCCATCTGACCACCGTCATCGAGGCCGTCGATTCCTTGAACCAGTGGCTTCACGATCTGCTCACCGTGCACAAGTCGATCGACCTGGAGCGCCGAACGGTTGTCGCACGAGGGCTGGTTGATCGGGTGGTTAAGGTGGTCCGCTCCGACGCCGAGCGCCGTGGAATCCGCATCGAGGTAGAGGAGTCGCCGACCGGCTGTATGGTTCACGTGGATTCGTCACGGCTTGGACAGGCTGTGCTGGCGGTGGTGAGCAACGCGGTGGAGGCTTCGCCTGAGAACGGAGTGGTGCGGGTAACGATCTGTCGGAGCGCGGAGATGCCTGAGCAGGTGGATATCCAGGTGACCGATTCCGGTTCGGGTATCCCTCCGGGAATCCGCGATCGCCTGGCCTCGCCCTTCTCCACCACCAAGCCGGGTGGCACGGGCATCGGTTTGTATCTGGCTAAGCGGGTGGCCACGGCCCACGGCGGTGAGATAGGCTTCCGGGACAATCCCGGCGGCGGCACCATCGTTACGCTGAGCCTGCCGTCGAACCCGGCCGAGACCGTGGGTGAGCCGACCGGCAGGTAGCGATGCTCAGAGTCCAGCTTGGAGGGTGCGAAGCTCGTGGCCACAATCCTGATCGTTGATGACGAACAAGTACTCGTGCAGGGCATGGAGCTCCAACTCTCGGAGGCGGGGCACGAGTGCTTCTCTGCCCACACGCTTACCCGCGCCCGTGAAATCCTCACGGAGTTGGACCCGGAGTTGGCCCTTATTGACATTCACCTCCCGGACGGCAGCGGCATGGACCTGATCCGAAGCATCCGCGCCGAGGACCGCCGTTTCCCCATTGTGGTGGTGACCGCCTTCGGATCGATTCCGAACGCGGTTAGCGCCATGCGCGAGGGGGCCAACGACTACATTGTCAAGCCGGTCGATCTCGATGCGCTCAACCTGATCGTCGAACACAACCTGGAGACCCAACACCTGCGGGGACGAGTTGAACTCTACGAGCGCCTACGACGCGAGGAGGCTGATGACGACCGTATCGTCGGTAAGAGCAAGGTATTCACCGAGGCAATGGAGATGGTCCGGAGCGTGGCCGATCCGCCGGGAGCGGGATCGGCCACGACCATGGCTGCGGTCCTGATCACCGGCGAGACGGGGACCGGCAAGGACCTGCTGGCCCGACACGTCCACAACATCGGCCCGCTGGCCGCTCAGCCATTTGTGGACGTGGATTGCGCGGCCCTGCCCCGAGAGTTGATCGAGTCGGAACTCTTCGGGCACGAACGTGGGGCGTTCACCGACGCTAAGAACAGCAAGCGCGGATTGCTGGAGATCGCCGCGGGAGGAACGATCTTCCTGAACGAGATCGGTGAACTGCCGGTCGAGTTGCAGGCCAGGCTATTGAGTCTGCTGGAGGGCAAGAGTTTTCGGCGGGTGGGCGGAACGCGCAGAATCGAGATGAACGTCCGGATCATCGCCGCAACCAACTCCGATTTACAGGAGCGGGTCGCCGCCAAGACCTTTCGTCGTGACCTGTTCTATCGGCTCAACGTCTTTCACATCCATCTGCCGCCGCTTCGCGAGCGTGGCCAGGACACCCTCCTGCTGGTCGAGCATTTCGTGGGCCGGCTTTGCCGGAAATACTGCAGGCCACCGGCGGTTCTGTCAGAAGAGGCCCAGGCTTTGCTGACCAAGTACCCCTGGCCGGGGAATGTGCGTGAACTCGTGCACGTCATCGAGCGGGCCGCCCTACTCCATGAAGATGGCCTGATCGGCACCGAACACTTGGGCATGGCTCCCACCCACGCCCCCGTGTCGATATTCGGGACGACGCTACCGGAACTCGAGCGCCGCCTCATCCGGGAGACCATGGAGCACACCGAGGGCAACGTCTCGGAAGCCGCCCGCATCCTGGGAATCAGCCGCGATTCTCTGCGTCACCGGTTGGCAGGTATGGACAAGACCTGAGCAGGGCGCATTGATGTCGTCTCGGCATTGTGGACCATCCACATGGCGGGACCATGGCTGATCGACTCGGGTGGTGCGGTCGGCGCGCATTGTCTATTGTGTGCCGGTCCGCCAACGGGAGCTGCTCGTGGGGAACGCGATGATGGCGGTAGGGAGGTAGACTATGGCAAAACCCGGACGCACACCGGATGTCGGACGCGACGCTCCGACGATCATCGGGATGAGCGAGGTCTTTCGGGCGGCGATGGAGAAGGCTCGTTGTGTGAGCCGACCGGGAGCGAAAACGGCCGCGACAATGCCCACGATCCTACTCACCGGGGAGACGGGTACGGGCAAGAGTCTGCTCGCCAGACATGTTCACGCCATCGGCCCACTGGCCCAGAAGCCGTTTGTGCAGGTAGAGTGTGCAGTTCTGCCTGGCGATCTAATCGCCTTCGCGCTTTTCGGCTGCGAACAATCCGTGGCCGGCAACGACCGACAGGCCCGGCGCGGACTGCTGGAGAGAGCCTCGGGAGGCACGCTCTTCCTGCGGAACGTCGACGCCCTGTCTGCCGAGGCCCAGGCGGCGCTCGTGCCCGCTCTGGAGGCGACGCGCATTCGCCGGATCGGCGGCGTTGGTGACGTCAAGGTGAACGTTCGGGTCATCGCCGCCACCAACTCCGATCTTCAGCGGCGCGTGGCCGCCGAGACCTTTCGGCCTGATCTGTTCTATCGTCTGAACGCAATCCCCATCGATCTGCCTCCGCTCCGTAAACGTGGTGATGATGTTCTTCTGCTGGCCGAGCACTTTGCGGACCGGCTGGCCAGGGAGCATCGTAGGAAACGAGTGATCTTCTCCCAGATCGTCCGGGACGAGCTCACTTCGCATCCTTGGCCGGGAAACGTGCGTGAGGTTTTCCATGCCGTTCAGCGCGCGATTCTGTGCCAGGAGAAGGACGGTCAGATCGGCGTCGAACACCTGGGTCTCGTTGCCCCACACGCCCTGGTGTCGAGATCGCGGACGACGGCGCTGGGACTCAAGCACCGTCGCATCCGGGAAACCCTGAAGCGCACCAAGGGGAACGTCTCGAAGGCCGCCCGCATCCTGAAGGTCAGCCGCGATTCTCTGCGCCATCGGTTGGAGGCCATGGACAAGTCATGAGCCGCGCGCGTCTATGTCGTCTCGGTATTGCGAAGCAACCGTCCCGCCCCCGGCCGGCACCACGGATGTATTCGTCGTAGCCGTCCGCGCGGAGATTCACGACCCGTGTGCGGCGGCCGTTGCTTGTGCGGCACCCTCCGGCCGGCGTTGCTCCCGCCGCTCGTGTTCTTCCGCGATCTTATCGAGGTAGAACTGGCTCTGGTCGATGCCCACGACGTTGCGGCCCAGGCGCTCACCGCAGTAGACTGTCGTGCCACTGCCGACGAAAGGGTCGATCATCATGTCGCCGGGATTCGAGTGGCCCAGGATGATTCGTTCGACCATCTGCTCAGGTAGCTGGCAAGGATGCCACTTGCGCTTTTCGTGGAACGTGCCGCAAACTCGGGAGAACTCCCAAAGGTTGTCGGGCATTTTGCCGCCCGCCTTGGCGCGTTTGTCGTTGTACGTGACCTGCCTGGCGGAGGGCACGCGGATTCGTTCGGGGAAGATGTGTTTGTCGTTGAGCCAGTAGACCGGCCTGATACACGGCGTATAGCGTCTGCTGGCACATTGGCCAAAGCTATAGAACCACCAGCACCGTTGGATCAGCTTGAGCTTGTGCTCACGGATGGCGTCCTCCACCTCGGGAATCCACTGCTCCGCAAAGGTGAAGAACACCGGGCCGCTGGTGATCTCGCAGCACCGCCGGAGCCATTCCTTGATGAGCTGCCCGTAGTCAGTTTTCGGCAGCCGGTCGGCGTAGCCGTCGTAGCCCTTGCCCACATTGTCGGGCGGATCGGCGATACAGAGGTCCACGGTGCCGATTTCGGATAAACCGAGTTCCTCGAACTTACCGCACATCAAACGCATCTCTCGCTCCCTTCGAGAGGGTTGTACGAAAAAGTGGCAAGTTTTTTGGGATGGATTTCGAAAAATGGCCTAATTAGATAGTAGAGACGTGGAGCTTTGGTGCAGATGAACAGGCACAAAAAGCCAACCAGACTGCCATGCCGGCTGATCGTACGTGGATCGCTGCGCGCCAATGCCGAGGCTGAGCAAGACTTGATGGTGCCGGACCCCGACGCTGGTGTCCTCGACACAGGTGTCCCCGACCCGCGGTCGGCTCAGGCGGCCATCGAGCAGGCCATGGAACGCGAGCCCGATGGTCAGCAAGATGTTGCTGGAGCAGGCCACCCCGATAATCCACCAGATCGCCAAGCATAAACGCCGTCACAAGTTCGCCTACTTCACCCGAGAAGACATCAGTCAGGAGGTCTGGAAGCTTGCCCTCCAGGCCCTCCGGTACTACCGCCCCAGTCGTGGTCCGCTCGAACACTATCTGCGCGTCGCGGTCAACAACCGACTGCGGAACCTGAAGCGCGACCGGTACTTCCGCCCCGACCCAGCCAACCCTCAGCGAACGGGTCAGATCAGAACCCGCATCGGCATCGTGAACGCGCTGCCGCTCGGTACGCGCGACGTCGACAACCGCTGCGTTCTCTTCACGTCGTCGTCCGCTGCCGTTGATCCGGCCGATGCGTTGCAGGCTAAGGAGTTGCAGGAGTTCATCGAGGTGAGGCTTCCTGCCGATCTCCGCGGTGCGCTGGGCCGGGTGCTCGAAGGTAGCAGTGTGGGCGGGCAGACACTGGAGGCCCTGCGGCAACGGGTCCTGGTGATTCTGGAGGAGTGGAATGGCCCGGACTAGACGCGCCCCGAGCATTCGAGACGTGGCCCACGCCGGCGACCGCCTTGCACAACACGTCGAGGACGGCAGGACTGACGCCGAGATTCAAGGTGCACTGGAAACGGAGTTCGGACACCGGTGGCATCTCGACACCATCCGGCGATACCGGCGCGGCCTGGGCGTGTCCAGGGCGCCTCGTAAAGACGTGGCCGACGCCGAGTCCGCGGCCAGTGTTATGGCCCTGGTACCTCCGCTGGGCCTGGACCGGTTGGAGAAGGCCGAGTGGTATCGCACCCAGTTCCGCAAGTCACACCTGCGCGTCACGCTCCAGGACCAATTCGAGCCGGATGAGGTGGACGTATACCTCCAGGAGTACGGCGATCTCTGTTGCCAGTTCTCGGACATCGTGGCCTCGGAGTTCCTACAAATCGATGACTTTCTCAAGCATCGCCTGTTAATCGCCCGCCAACTCTCGCTGATGAAGACCCTCCGGGCCGAGATTGAGTCCACCTCGCGGTGGCTGCGGCAGTACCCCCCGACGGCGGACGAACCCGAAGAAGAAAAGAAGCGGCGCATCGGTAATGAGCGGCTGATCGACTCCAGACGATCGGCCTTGAAGCAGGCCAACGACCGCTACGACAAGCTCAGCGCCGAGCGGAACCGCATCTCACAGAGCCTGGCTGCGACGCGGAAGGACCGGCTGGAGGAGCTGCGGGGCGGGGGCGAATCCTTCCTCGACTTGGTCTGTCGAATTCAACAGAGTGACAGAGCCCGTCAGGAAGAGGGGCGCTTCGCCGAGTTGTCCAGGATGGCGCTCGAGGACGAAGAGGGGGCGATGAGGCGCGAGATCCTCTTTCCGGACGGCGGCAAGGACCCACTGATCCTGGACGATCGGTCGGCCGGGGAGACGTAGACGTTGGCGGGAGAGCGGAGGGAGAGAGCAATGGGTAAGGCAGCACTGATAACCGGCGCGAACGGTCAGGACGGAAGCTACCTGGCCGAGTTTCTGTTGGGAGAAGGGTACCGTGTCTATGGGCTAGTTCGTCGTTCATCTACGGTTACGACGGAGCGCATCGCCCATCTGGTCGGACAACAGAGATTCGAACTCATCGCCGGTGACGTTACCGACGCCACTGGTGTGCACCGCATTGTTCAGCAACTCCGACCGGATGAGATCTACAATCTCGCGGCCCAGAGCCATGTCGGTGTTTCGTTCGACCTTCCTTCGGCGACCATCGAGGTCAACGCCGTGGGGCCGCTCAATCTCCTGGAGGCGATCCGCGCCGAGAGCCCACATACACGGTTCTACCAGGCCGGTACGTCCGAGCTATTCGGCAACAGTCCACCGCCGCAAAACGAGAATACGCCGATGATTCCCAGGTCCCCTTATGCGGTCGCCAAGTTGGCCGCCCACAGCCTGGTCAGGCTGTACCGCGAGGCCTACGGCGTCTTTGCCTGCGCCGGCATCCTCTTCAACCACGAGTCACCGAGGCGCGGGGAAGAGTTCGTCACGCGAAAGATAACCATGTACGTCGCCAGGCTGGCCGTGGCTATGGAGAACAACGCAGGCAATCCGCCGGGCGACTGGCCGAAGCTGATTCTGGGCAACCTCGACGCGAAGCGAGATTGGAGCTTTGCCGGAGACGCCGTCCGAGGCATGTGGCTGATGCTTCAGCAGGGCCAACCCGATGACTTCGTACTTGCCAGCGGCGAGTCCCACAGCGTCAGGGAGTTCCTGGAGTTGGCCTTCAAGCCCCTGGACCTGGACTACCGGGACTTCGTCCGGATCGACCCCGCGTTCTTCCGTCCCGCTGAAGTCAACCATCTCTGTGGTGATGCGACCAAGGCGCGAAGAGTGCTCGGCTGGAGTCCGCAGGTGTCATTCGAGGAACTGGTCACCCGCATGGTGGAGTCGGACATGGCTCGGGAGCAGGACTGTCATGGGCTAAGGTGTGCGTCCTGACGTGCTCGATATGGCGACAGACCTGAAACAACTCGAGCATGTGCTGCACGGGGACGATGTTCAGTATCTGCACCTCTTCCCACACCGGGACTGCGTGCCCGCCATCGAGACCAACCCGCTGCTCGACGTGATGAGCCGGGGTGTTGACGTGGACGAGTTCCTCGTCCGTCTCATGCTCGACCGGCAGTACATCGGCTGGACCACCCACCAGTCGGTCGCGAAGATGATTCGTTCGCCGGGCGTGACCCGGCGATGGCAGCACGGACATTCGCTGGTCATGGTCGCTATCCACGAAAGACATCCGCTATCTTTGCTTCATCACGCAACACCACACATCCGGAACGAAGCGGAGTGTGATGGTCTCGATGACGTCAGGTCACCTCGGTTGCCAGAAGTGACTTGTGGGCGTGCCTGGTTGGGTGGTATAGAAGCGTAATGCCGCAATCGTATGACGGGATAACGATTGGAGGAACGAAACGACCCGCGCCCGGGTGGGCGTACCAGCGACGCATGTGCTGGCTGGAGCGTTCCTACCAGGGTATACTACGCTTATGCAGCTCATTTCAGTGAACTGTCCGAATTGCGGCGCACCGGTCAAGATCCCCGAAGCCGCCCGATACGTCAAGTGCACACACTGCTGCGCGTCACTTGAGGTGAGCCGTGAGGGAAACGCCTTCAACGTGGACTTGATCGAACGGATCGAGGGCCTCGAGTACCAGATCGAAACGCTCCGCCTCCAGAACGAACTTGAGCGAGTTGAACGCGAGTGGATGATGAAGCGCGAGTTGCATCTCGTTCGCCAGAAGAACGGACGGCTGGTCGAGCCTGACGCCACACGCGCTATCGTCGGCGGTTTGGCCCTGGTTGCCTTCGGCGTGCTTTGGATTCACGTTGCCATCAGTATCGCCGCTTCGGCGCGGGGTTGCCTTCCCGGCATTTTACTCATCCTCATAGCCGTCGGGCTGGTCAGCGCCAGCGCGTGGAGGATTCGCAAATACACAGCTGCGCTCACGGCCTACAAGACACAACGCCAAGAGCTTCGCAATCAGATCCAGGGATGTGAAGAGCGGTCTCGATGAGGACCGCGGTATGCGCCGGGACGCTCCGGCAATTCAGCCACGAGAACAACCGGGGCGATTGCGAATCTCAAAGACATTGGTCTGTCTGGCTTCCTCCAGGACAGGTGTTCCGAGCGAACAACAGGCGAGGCGCGCCTGAATCACAGCAGATCTCTCACCTGCTCAGCAAAGCGTTGCGGTTGACAACGCTTCGGAACCTGGATTCTCTTGCAGAAACCCGTATTCGGCCGAATCACCCCCACGGGCGCTATCGCAAAGGCCGCTTTCTCTGGCGATTTAGGGTTTTTGCGGATGAGTCAACCTTCACCCACGCGTCTGCCCTCGCGTCACTTGTAAGCTTGGGGGAGGCGGCTCGTCGTAGACGTGCCGTGTATGCAGCGAGCGCTGGCAGCGTTCTCAGTCACGATGACGGGCAATGTCAGTGCGCCGCCTGCGCGGCGGTCACGGCAGCTTTGAGTTTGTCGCCCTGGAAGCTCTTCGACCCCCAATCGGTTGCCGCCTCGCACTCGGGCTTCTTCGTACGGCTGGTCGTCTGGCCCAGCGCCGTCTCGATCTCGCGCAGTGCCTTGTCGCACTCCGGACCGCCAGACCCCTCCCCCTCGATGGAGCAGTCGCCGTTCTCGTTGAACTCGATCACGACTGATTTAGCCATGGGGCACCTCCAGGTCCGCCAGGTAGGTCAGGTCGTACTCCCAGCCGAGCCGCTCGGCTTGACACTCGCCGGGTACCCGGTAGCCTATGGAGCATCGGCCCGCACTTCCCCGTTCCCGGGCCGAAGCGAAGAAGGTTATATCGATGCCCATCAAATGCGCCCTTTTCGAGAACAACGTCACCGCCGCCCCGGACGACTACATGGCCATGGTCCAGATCGGTGGCAGCGCCGACCGTGCAGAAGGACCTTGGCGGGCCGGGATCGCAGTTGGCCCTGCGGGGCCCGCGGCTAATGGAATCCGAAATCCGCAATCGACATGGCCTGGGCTCGTGTCGGGGGCGGCACCGAGCTGCGGATCGACCGCCAAGGCCCTGGCCTTACTGTGTCGGCTGACAAAGTGGGCAGTTTCGGAGGTTTGCGCGGCGTTTTCTAGCGTCGAAGAGATGAGTCCAAGCTGGGGTTGGGGTCCGCGCCCAGTTTGGCCTCGGGTGCCGCGCCCAAGCCTGGAGACGGCATCGAGCTCAACTTGACCTTGGACGCTGGCCAACTTGAGTACGGACCCCACTCAGCCTGACCTTGGCCCACGGTCAACTTGACTGCGGAGCGAGCTAAACTTCGGCACGGATCGAATCCCGGCCGAGAACGGCATTATGGGCTGCCAGGACTCGACCCGGACGGCGGTCCAAACGTGCGTTGGGATCACCCGTCTTTGGATGCTCTTTGGGATGGCCACCAAGGCGACAGATCTTCCGGGGCGCAGCCCCGAGTACTTGGAATGAGAACGTGATGAGACCCGGGAGACGGTCTCCCGGATGCGCCTAACCCAGGAAGCGTGGTTCTCCATTTCACGGTGGACCACTGCAGTTTCGGATAGCTCGCCCGGGGGACGACGGCCGTATGAGGATCGATGAATAGGAAATTCCGGTTTCGCAACGTCTCCGAGCCAGTATTCCTGAAATGGAGATCGGTATGAGTTCTGCGCTAATCCAACTTGCCCTGTATCTCTCGCTCGCAAACGCAGCTGACTGCTCGCCGTTGCCCGTGAAGCACGGAGACTTTGTCAACCTAACAGGCCGGTGGGCGTCGCTCCCGTCGGGACCGATCGTGGCTGGAGATTTGACGATCACTAGGACCGTAGTGGCACATGGTAGTAATGTGACCGTTCAGTTCAGTGATGGGACAACGTCATCAGAGCTGTTCTTTTCGGCAGAGTATGTTGATATCGAGCACTTGCTGCTGTTGGGCGGCGACGCAGTCCTTTTCCTCGGCCATGGGCCGATTGACGGCGTTGACTGCGAGTCCGGCGCACTGAAGTTCTGCTCCCTTATGGCGTCGGGCGGAGTCAGTCTTTGGACGTCCAGTTTCGGACCGCATTTAGTGCGCCCTGTGGTCCGGAGCTCCGTTGACGGCGACGGCGCTTTCCTTGTTTATTACGAGAAACAAGAAATCGGTTCGCTGATCAGCGCTGCAGTCTATCGCGAGGACACCGGCGCTGAGTTGTGGTCGCCCGTCGGAGTGGCGTTGCACTACCCAGCCAACAGTCCGATTGACGCTATGGCAGTCAACGGGACGCCGGCCTGGTTGGTCTACTGTTCAGCGCCCGGGTTTCCGAGGGGAACGCCTTCGGTCACGTTCTATCTTCGTTACCTCGTGCTTTCGGAATCACCTGTGGTATTCCCAGACACTCCTGTGAGTCCCGGTTCTTCCTCGACCAAAACAGTTGAGATCATCAACACGGGTAGAGACTGCACGACAGTCACCGGCATCGAAGACGTGCCGCCGTTCCATTACGTGTCAGGTTTGCCGGCCGGGGGAGCCCACCTTGCGGCAGATGGCGGGTCTATCGAAGTGACCTTGAAGTTCACACCTACGTCAGTCGACCATTTCAGCGAGGATCTGCCTATTGTTGGCCTTATGAGTAGCGGCGCAACTGCCATCCCCTGCACCGGAGATGGGATCCCATCGGTGGCGGACGACTTCTACGTACGCGACTGGACGGACAATTCAGAGCTCCACGACCGGGGCGCCGAGCCTTCGACAAGGTCTGTCTTCTACACAACGAGCGACGTCTGGAACCGCCGTGCCCCAGCGCACGGTACGTTTACTGACGACGATCAGCCTGTAAGCGAGGATGCCGGCGCCGGCATCGATGAGGACGGACGTAATTGGGCGTTCGCGCGTATCCACCGCAACCTGGGGACCGGCACCGGCTCCCACACGGTCACGGCCGAGTTCCTGTTTGCCCTATTTGGAGCGGGCAGCAACTTTGCCCTGGCCGATGCCGGCGGCCACATAACCTCGCCCCATTCGGATCCGATCGTGGTCGCGTTTGATCCAGGGGATGCTCGCGAGCGCCAGACCACCCCATTCTATGAATGGCGCCTCGACGTGACGGGCTCGGGCAAACTCTGTCTTGCAGTCGAAATCTGGTCGGACGATGACCCGGTGAAGTCACCCAGACTGGCGGGGCGCGCGCCGGGCGGAGGCGAGGCCAGAGGCGACGTTTTGGTGATAGAGGACAACAACAAGGCGCAGCGTAACGTGGGAGTGTTCGCGGTAGCCGGCGGAGCCGGTGGAGCCGGCGAATCCGCGGCATATTATGCAGTCGCTCATAACGGTGCAACAGTCCGGCGCGACATGATGCTGCTTTATGAAGCCTCGCCGGAAGTCGCGAGACGGTTGCGCGGTGCCTCCGTCGGCGTTGTCGGTGGGCGGAGCAGGCAATTCAAGTCGGGCGACACGCTCGTTTTGAAGAACATGCAACCCGGAGAGAACCGCTGGGTCCGTTTCACCTTTAAGTCGCCGCAGGGTAAAGAAGGCGAGATTCTGCCGGTCGAGTTCTTCGAGATGGCCAGCGGCGCGGCGGTCAATGGTTTCTCGATCGCGCCCCTGCTGTCTTCACCGGCCCGTGTGATCCACGATAGGCTGCAATCTCATCGATCTGTGTTCACACGAATGGTTGCCGGATTCGATGTGCGTGAAGCGAAAGATACTGCCGCAGCCTCAAAGGACGTGCTCAAAGAAGACGACATTTCAGAACAGGGCTACTTGACGTTCCTCCGGCTACAACTGCCAACGATTGACGCCTGTTGTCGAGTTATTCTGAAGCGCGGGGGCGTCGAGGACGTGTTTGACGTGGAATCATCTTTGAAACGGCTGACAGACCTTGTACAATCCGGGGAGTTCGAGTCTGCCTCTGTGGCCCACGGGTCGCTCCTGAACAAACTTGACTCCTTCCTCACGATGCTTCAACTATCGAACGGTGATCCGGCGGATATTCTCCAGATGGTTCGCTGGCAGAGAGCGCTCTACACGAAGCTTGCTCCACTTCGGAAGCTAAGCGGCGCGGAGTCCGTGGTCAAAGAATCCGATCAATTCATCGCTGCCTACGGAACGCGTAAGGTGACGAACAAAGAGTATCCTGCACTGATGCGTCGTCTGATGAGCAGCTTCAATGAGACGGGGGAGTCGGCGGATCTCAAGAGACTCAGGCTGCAAAAGGAGATCGCGGAGATGAAGAACAGCCTTGGCGACCTGACCGCATTGCAGAAGGCGCACCGTACCTTCTTGTTGAAGCTCTACAAGTTGGACAAGTAAGCGCCGATGTTTCTGTCCGGGCCGGCAGTAACATCTTGACCGTGCTTTGTTGTGGGAAGCTACGCGCGCGTGCCCCACACCTGAAAGAGGCTCGGAAATGGAGAACAGTCACGAACCGCACTGCCGTGTCTCTTCCTCGCGGTTCGCAGCCCGAAGATGACCCTGGGCAGCGGTGCGATCAGAGCCGTCTTGACATTGTCGCCCCGAACGTTCGTCGAGTCGCAGCCCGTTGCTGCTGAGTGTACTCGGGTTTCTTCGTCCGGCTGGTCGTCTGGCCCAGCGCCCTCTCGATCTCTCGCAGGGCCTTGTCGCACTCCGGGCCGACGAAGCCCTGGCCCTCTGTGGTGCAGTCGCCGTTCTCGTCGAACTCGATCACAATGGACTTAGCACTACAGCGCAAAGTCACTTCCTACGCAAGTCCGTATGTGTGTCACATCGATACCCCGTTTTCGTAGTTTCTTGAGTGTTGTCTTGCGATGGCCGGCCTTGGCGGCGGCGTTGTGGTTCCGGGTGTAGCTGAT
>JAAEQG010001410.1 GCA_024231775.1 bacterium | reverse complement strand
GCAGAGGTTGGAGTTGAGCTCGTCGAGAGTCGCAGCCTGAGTGTGGGCGCCCGGGAAGCCTGGAACGTACCCGACGTAGAAGCCAGTGTCGGGGCAAAGCTCGACGACTGCTGTATAACTCCTCACGGTGACACCTCCTGGACGTGAACGGTAGGCCGGCACCAGCGGCGTGGCACCAGCATCTTGATAGACTACGCCCGTCCCCAGACCCGCGTCAAGGACCGAGACGTCATAAGGTGGGTCCGGGACGCGCGCTGCGGACCCTGGCCCGCGGGCTGCTCGGCCATTACCCACCTATCCCTTCCAGCGCCGGAGGCACACCGGCACAGTTCCACGGTTGGGTTCCCTACGAGCACGGTGTCCCGCTCGCTTTTGTGCCCACTTCATACGCCAAAACAACAACTCATCGAACCAATATTGCATTTCAACTGGCTAAATCAACAGTCCATGCGCTGCTAGCTGCAACCTGCCCGGAACCGAGACGGAGGGTCGGTATCGACGGAAGATCCTGGAGCGAAGCCATGAAGAAATGCTAACACCTCCCGCGACGTTGCCTCAGACCGGATTCGTTCGCCTGGGCCCACGGACTTCCAGCGTACGGCCGACGCTCCGCCCCGACTCGTCGATCACCAGAATCTCGTGCCGACCCGGGCTCGGCGTCCACCACAGCCTTTCTTCGGCGTCGACCGTGCCCAGGAACTCGCCGTCGACGAACCACGACAGACGCGCTCCCGCAGCGTCGGCCGAGAGCGGAACCTCCTGATCCGCGACCGGCACCCCCGGAAGCAGCACCAGCACCTGACCGGCGGGCGGCGAGAGAATCGACGGCGGCCGGCG
>JAAEQG010001409.1 GCA_024231775.1 bacterium | reverse complement strand
CTTCTTCGTGGAGTTGTCGATCATCGAGGATGGCGATCCCGGCAACTCAAGTATGGAGGTGCTGCTAGTACTGATCGTCGAGAGGGTGCTGCACTGCGTCAAAGAACTAGGCTTGGAGCTCGATGACTCAAACCTGAAGGAAATCTACGGCTGGTTCGATGAGACCTTCGAGGTGAAGGAGTCAGAACTCAGGTTCAACGGCGGTGCGGGCGGTGGAGTCGACAGCACGGGTTCGTTGTGGGGCAAGATGCTCGGCCTCACCGCTTTTCTCAAGGCCGGCATCAGGACGGGGTCCGGTGTACTCTCCACGAGCATCAGTCGCGAGCAGAAGCGCCTGCCGCAGCTTGCACACCAGTGCGGCCTGCTGATCCGGGAAGTGCAGTTGGCCCTCAGTCAGCAGCACAGCGGCAAAGAACTGCTGCTGATCGTCGAGGACCTCGATAAGGTCACCGTTGGCGAGGCCGACCAGCTCTTCATCGAAAACCCAGCGCCTCTTGCCGGGCTACCGTTGAAGGCGATCCTCACAGCCCCGGTGTTTCTCCTCTGCAGCCCCCGTGCGGTGGTTCTCGAGAGCCGTTTCAAGGTGGTCACACTGCCGATGATCAAGGTCTGTGATCGCAAGGGCGAGCGGGATCAGGAAGGGTGGAAGACCATCTGCAGCATTCTTGACCAGCGGATCGACTATCGCGCTCAGATTTCGGATGAGGCTCTCGACCTGGCGATTTCAAAGACCGGCGGTGTCCTCCGCCATCTCTTCGTTTCCCTTCAGCAAGCGGCGGCGAGCACTATCCAGGCGGTCAACCGCGGCCTCCGGGGCGAGCAGCGTATCGAAGTTGCCGATGTACGCTACGGACTGAACCGCCTCCGGAGCGATCTCCTACGGCGCATCGGAGTGATTGGGCTGCCCCCGGAGTTTGCGGGGATCACCACCGAACAGCTCTACCAACGGCTGCAGGACCTCGCCAGCAAGCGACAACGGGCTGTCTCGGACCGGATCAACCTGTTGCTGCTCCAGGCCCACTCCTTGCTCGAGTATAACGGCGAGCAGTGGCACTGCGTCCATCCGCTGGTGGCGGAGCACATCGAAGAGTCGATGTGATGACCGAATTTGACAGGCACGAACTCGATTCCTTGATCGAGTTTCTCCGGGATTGCCCGGGACGGCTCTGTGCCGCTGTGGTTCCTGGTCCGACGGTGGGAGATGGGCTGGTGCAACGACTGCGGGCGGCCCTCCAGGGTCTGCCGATCGTTGTCGCCCCCTGGGGGACGGCGCCCGTGGAGCTCGGCAAGTGGGCAGTGGAACTTGGGCACAACGGCCCGAAGGTGCTGATCATCCGACTCGATGGCCAGCATGCGGTCGCCGCCGAAGAGGCAGTCGACTTTTGGCGCCAGCTAAACTACCAGCGGGAGAGGCTGGCCACAGGTTCGCTCCGGACCTGCCTGCTGATTAACGAGCAAAACGACGGGCGCATGGCGATCATCGCCGTTGATTTGCAGGAATGGATCAGCTTCTTCCGGTTCCCTGAAGTTGAAGTGGTTCGTGCAAAGTGGGAACCTATGCCTCTTCGCCGCGAGCCGGAGGAAGTTCCTTCAACCGCGCAAATTGCTCTACTCCGCAGCCAATGGCAGCGGGCCCTGGCGGCCGGATTATCTGAGGCAGAGGTAGTTAACAGCTACACGGGGCCTCTGTTTAAAGCCCTGGTCAATTCCAGGCAGTACGAAGAGGCGAACACGGTCTGGGAGCGT
>JAAEQG010001408.1 GCA_024231775.1 bacterium | reverse complement strand
TACAACGGATCTGCCTGGGTCACCGTTGGCACTCAAACCTGATGACCAACTTCACCGCCAGGATCCGCACTCACTACTCCGACATCGACGGGCTCGTGCTCGACTGTCGACCGAGCGGATTGGCGGACGACGGGTCCCTTTGGATCAACCAATCACCGCCTGCGCGGTCATCGGACCGGGGATCTCATCAGGGCGCAGACGGAGCCGCGAGCCTCTTTGATCCGACGAAGACATGGCGAACCAACCAACTCGTCGGGAAGGTTGCTTACAACCTCACGGACGGCAGCGCAGGGATCGTGACGGGCAACACCGAGCACGAGGTCGTCGCAGCGCTCGCCGGCGGGACCGACGACGACTGGGATGTCAGTGACAGCTACGTGATCACTACACCGCGGTTTGGTAATCCGTACCAAGACATCGAAGCGAATCGCCCGGTTGTGAGCACAGTCGGCGGGGTCAAGCAGGCGGCGTTCACGAGGGCAAGCTCTCACTTCCTGAAGATTCCGCTCGAACGCGCTTTCCTAGAGGGCTATTGGACCCTGGCGTTCGACTACTTCCAAGGCGCCGACACAGCCAACCTCCAGACGGTGATCGGATTCGATGTCCTGGAGGTGTTTCGTCGAGATGCGGCGGGTGACTACGGCTTTCGCTATGACGTCATGAGCGGCACGGGCTCCGGCGACATGGCGGACGGCACGTGGATGCTGGCGCACCTGGAAGCCACTTCGGCGAAGTTGTACCGGAACGGCGT
>JAAEQG010001407.1 GCA_024231775.1 bacterium | reverse complement strand
CTTCGTCCTTTTGTGGCTCCGCCGCTTCAATGGGGCGCTCTCGGATGCGTCCTTTCCTTCCGTATCGGGATTTCCCCGCATTTCATCCCCATCCGATGATTGTCGTCCGCACCGATTCGTAGCGGCGTCATCGCCTCCTTCGCCCGGTCCGGAGCCGGGCATGCTCCCTGTCGGATTCGAATCCCCGCTGACTCCATTGCCGCCAGGTTCCGCGTAAATTCTCATCGGGCTCCGTCGGGTGCGGTGATGTGGACGAGGGAGCGTGGGGGCGTTCGATCTTCCGTGGTTATTCCGTAGGGTGTCGCTGAAGGCGGCCGCGGCAGCCTCTCCATCGATCAGACGCTCGAACTGGCCGTTGGGGTTGTGTGTGACGCTTCCGTCACCGTTGTCCGTCACCCGGCCGAGAGGCGGCCGGCGACGAGGGCCGAGACGCTCAAGTTGTCGGAGACGTCCTGCTCGCTGCTGTTGCCAATGGCGTTGTCTTCATCGGCGGTGACGACAACGCCGCTGTCATTGTTGAAGCCCGGTTCATTGTTGGCTCCGGTGAGGGTGACCATGACAGTTTGGATGGCGGAGCTGGCGGCGGATGGCATGGTGAGGGCCTCACTATCTCTCTGGCATTCGGCCATGGCGATGACGTCTGCTCGGCCCTCACGGCTGGTTTCCAGGGTGTCGG
>JAAEQG010001406.1 GCA_024231775.1 bacterium | reverse complement strand
GGCTGGATTTCTTGGTGACCTGCCAGGTCTTCGGGCTGAATTTCTTGGTGACCTGCCAGGTCTTCGGGCTGGATTTCTTGGTGACCTGCCAGGTCTTCCAGGTGAATCACGCGGTGACGTATCCATTTCTCAAACTGCAACAGGGCGCGCTGAAAGCGCGCTACAAACTAGCCCAGGGTAAGCGAAGCGCAGCCCTGGGTTAAGCCCCCCCTAAGACATCCTGTTAGCCCTGTCAGGGCGAAACAAACTGGATCCTTTCGAGCGTATTCTCAATTCTGCCCTCCGCCGCAATCAGAATTACCTGGGAACGCCAATCTCCCGATTGGCATAGGCTTCTTCACCGCCCCAACCGCCCCAACCGCTCCCGGCGCAACGCGCCGCGCAGCCCCGCCACAAACGGCTCGTCGAAGGGCAGACGGTAAATGCTCAAGATCAAGTCCAGCATCGCCGTGAGATAGCCCGCCTCCTTCCGAAAATCCGCATAGACCCGGCCACGCAGCAACGGCGGCAACGATTTCCCCTCGGTACCGTCGAGCAACACGGGATACACCGTCTTCTTCCGCTTCTCCGTGCTCAGCAAACGCCGGTAGATCAGGTCCACCTCAGCGGCCGTCAACGTCGGCGAACCCCGATCCAGCCGCGCCCCCACCAGAATCACCGAACACGCACCCCCGGGCCGCTGCGACAAGGCCCTCAGCCAGAAATCCACACCATGCAGGGGATCCTGGCGCTCCGTCAGGTTGAAGAGCACCAAGGCCAAGTCCGCATCATCCACAAAGAGCGAATGCACGAACCGGTAGTCCGGCTGTCCGGCCAGGTCCCACAACACCGCCTCACACACCGTGCCATCCTTGCGCGTCATGCCAGCTCGTCGAGGGTCCAAAACTGCTGCCCATGCGTCGAGGCATGCTCCTTGAACTTGCCATGCGCCAGGTGCCCAGTGTCAATCCCCACGAGTCGCGTCAAGCGTAGCAACCGCTGCGCAAGAGTCAACGTGCCAGAACCGGACCGTGTGGTCGTCCACCTTTTCCACCGAATCGACAGGATCCCCGAACAGGAGCCCCTTGAACTTGCGTTTCGGGCTCAGGACACGATTCCAGTGATGGATCACCGCGTCGGCGTTGAACGCGG
>JAAEQG010001405.1 GCA_024231775.1 bacterium | reverse complement strand
TGTGAGTCAGGTATACAGACTAAGGAGTCGATTGAGTGTTAAAAGTCAAGATGCGGACAGGCGAATCGGTGCAGCAGATGATCAGACGTTTCAAGAAGCTCTGCGAGAAAGAAGGTCTTATTCGTGACATGAAGCGTAATGCTTATTACGAAAAGCCTTCGGAGCGCGAACGCCGACGCATGCGCAAAGCCCAACGGGCGGCCAGACGCCCCGCCTAAACGTCTGCGCCCCATTTTCCCAAATATCATCCGAGCAAGCAGCGAATCTTTCGATGCCTGCTCGGTTTTTATATGCCCACCTCAGGAGTCGCTTGCCGATGCGTCTCGGTCACCATTGGCAAATCGGCCGCTCGCGCGTTTGATTCCACCTGCTCAGGAGTCTTGCAGCCCGGGATAACACAAGAGACCGCCGGATGCTGCAGGCACCACGCCAGAGCCCACTGAGCCATCGACACCCCTTCCGGAACTTCAGGGCGGATCTGCATCACCTGCTCAGCCCGGGCCCGGCGCTGCTCGTCACTGTGCCAGGCTGCACGAACATCCGTCTCTGAGAACTGCGCCTCGGGACCATACTTGCCACTGAGGAACCCGCTGGCCAGGGGCACCCGCGCCAGCACGCCCAGATCGTCACGCACGGAGGCGCCGAAGAACTGATCCTCCGCTTTTCGCTGGAGTCGGTTGTACACGACCTGAATCGCCCCGGCTCCCACATTCAGGGCCCTGTCCACCTGAAGCGTCCCCTCGTAACTACTGCTGATCGAGATACCCAGGTGGCGCACGACTCCTGAGGCAACCTGCTCGGCCAGCATCTCCCACAGCCCGGGCGTCTGGAACATCTCATCGGTGCCGC
>JAAEQG010001404.1 GCA_024231775.1 bacterium | reverse complement strand
TCAAACGGGTTAGCGAGGCGGGGGTGATCGATGCCACCGTTCCGCGCGCAGCCCTGTACGAGGCCCAGACCCCGCAGGTCTTCCGCCGAGAGCTGATCCTCGAGGCCTTCGCCAAGCGTCCCCCCGAAGGTGATCCGATCACCGACGACGCCCAACTGGTCGAGCTGCTGGGCCACCCCGTCTCGGTGGTCAAATCCGACCTGAGCAACCTGAAGATCACCACCAAGGCGGACACCACCCTGGCCAAAGCGATCATCAAGTCCCGCCCGCTGAAAAAGCCGTCTCACGGCCTGGGGGCGTTCGAGGAAGCCCAGTGGTAGAAGTCGAGGCACCGATCTGAGCCGCGTATCCACGCGGGAACCCCGCCTGACGCAACTCTGCGGCGGGTGCTTGACGGGCGTGCAGGGCTGCGGTCTAATTGCCCGGAGGGCCACGGACAGGCCGAATCCGACCCGTTTGACATGCCTGAGGAGCAACCCATGGTCTCACTACGCTACGCTGTGTTGTCGCTCGCCGGGGTTGCAGTCCTGGCGGCCTGCGGGTGCAAAACTGATCCGCTCTTTGAGAGTCGCCAGCGGGTCGATGCCCCCACCACCTCCTGGAACCGGGCTGCGGAAGACGCGGTTCCGGATGTCGTGGTCGTGGACGCCGATGAGGTGGACCTGGTCGAGGCGGTGCTGAATCACCGCGGTGGCTATCACCAGGCCCTCACCGCCCTACGCGACTTCTATCAGAAGCACGGCCACCATCGCAAATGGCAATGGGCGGAGTACGAGCTGGCGGATGTCGAGCGGATTAAACCGTTCAAGTACATCCTGGACGCCGAGGTCCCGCTGGCTTCGCTGCGCCCCACGGACTCGATCGCCGAGGCGGATAGTCTGTACGACAAGGCGGAGGAGCTGATGATGCAGGGGGGGCACAAAGTGCCGGCCCTCTATCGCGAGGATCTTATGCTCGGGGCTCTGCGGACCCTTACCGAGCTGATCAGCCGCTACCCCAGCAGCGACAAGATCGACGACGCCGCCTTCCTCTGTGGAGAGATTCACAAGGAGTACTTCAAGAACCAGGAAGAGATCGCCCTGAAATGGTACGAGCGCGCCTGGACCTGGGACGCGAACACGCCGCATCCGGCCCGTTTCCAGGCTGCGGTGGTTACTGATTTTCGCCTGCACGATCGGGCTCGCGCCCTGGAATTGTACCATCAGGTTCTTGAGCACGAGACGGATAACCGATCGAACACTGCGTTCGCGGTGCGGCGCATCGGAGTGCTCAGCGACGACGTTAAGGGCCGCCCGCACCGTCCGGTGTCTGACGAGGCGGTGGCCAGCCCGGTCGGTGCTCCCCACGGCGACAGAGCGACCTCCCTGGCGGACTGACCTGATCTGGGACGGGCACGGGTGATCCGGTCTGGCGATGTTATCCGTGAGTGACAGGCCGGAGACAGCGGAACCGGTTCCCGGACTCCGAGGACCGTCGGTGCTCCGGCGGGTCGGGGTCCCGCTGGGCGTGTTCATCTTCGCGTTGGCGGTGCGTCTGCTCTACCTCGCCGAAGTCGCCGACAGCCCCTTCTTCTCCTTCCGCGGTGTTGATGCCCTGGACTATCACCAGCGCGCCCAGGCTTGGCTGGTGGGAACCTGGCCGGGCGACGAACCCTTCTTCTGGCCGCCACTCTACCCGCTGTTTCTCGGGGCCTTGTACCAGGTGCTCGGACAGGGTGTCGCTCTGCTCAAGAGCGCACACGCGGTGATCGGGGCCGCCAGTTGCGTGCTGGTCTATCTCATCGGCATGCGGGTGTTCGCCAGCCGTGCGGTGGCGTGCGTGGCTGCGGTGATCTGTGGGGCGTGCGGTCCGTTGGTCTATTTCGATGGGCAGCTCCTCTCCGTGGGGCTCGAGGTCTTCCTTCAGTTGGCGGCGATCCTCGCCCTGCTGGTTGCGGGCTCACGACGACATCTGCTCTGGTGGGCCACCGCCGGGGTGTGCATTGGGCTCTCCGCCGTCAACCGCGGCGGGATTCTGCTGTTCCTGCCGATCGTCTTGGCGTGGATGTGGTGGACGCTGCGCGTAGAAGCGCGCGGCGAGCCTCAGGCGCCCGATGAGCCACACCATCCAGGAATCCTCCAGGCAGCCGTGGCGCTGCTGTTCCCCATAGTGCTCCTGATGGCCCCGGTGGTTTCGCACAACCAACGCACCGAGCGTTTGGCGTTGCAGGGCGAGACGGCGGAGCAGACCACCCCGGCCGCCTTGCCTGCCGGCTGGCTGCCGATTTCGGCGAACGCGGGCATCAACTTCCACCTGGGCAATCACTGGGCGAAACGCCATCTGAATAACACGAACCATCCGCGGCACTTCGTCTACTACGACGAGGTCATGGATGAGCCGATACGCCGTGGTCTACTCGGTCCGTTCCAGCAAAGCCGGTTCCTGGTAGACCGCACCCTCGCGGATATTCAAGCGGAACCCGGGGACTATGCAAAGCTCATGGCGCTCAAGAGCTTTCAGGCGGTCAGTGGAGCGGAGATTCCCCGCAACGCAAACCTCTACGCGGATCGCCCTCACTCCCGGGTGTTGAGTGGGCTGGTGTGGAAGTGGGGGATCGCGTTTCCGACGGGCCTGCTGATCCCGCTGGGTGGGGTTGGCATCCTGGCCTCGCGTCGGGAGTGGCGAACCCACGCCCTGTTGTGGGGCAGTCTCGCTGCTCAGTTCGCGGTGATGCTGGGCTTCTTCGTGACCGCCCGGTACCGAGCTCCAGCCTTGCCCCTGATAGCTCTCTACGCGGCGTACACTCTGCACCTGGCGGTTGGCGTTGTGCGGATGGGTCTGGTTCGGAAAGGGCTATCCGGCGGACTGATGCTGGCTGCTCTGCTGGTGCTGTGCAACGTGCGCATTGGTGAGATGGCCGGCGACCGGGGGTACTACGAGCACTGCCTCCTGGCCTCTCAGCTTGCTGCCCAGGATCGCTTGGACTCGGCGGTGTCTCACTACGAGGAGGGGCTTCGCCTGAACCCGGGCTACGCCTGGGCCCACCAGCACTTGGGCGACGTATTGGTGCGTCAGGGGCGGTTTGCCGCGGCGTCTGATCGCTACCGCACGGCGTTGGCGCTGGAGCCGGACTCCCCAGCCAGGCCCACCGTCCTGTTGAAGCTGGGCCGAGTGCGGCTGATGGAGGGCGATTTCCGGCGAGCAGCCAAGCGTCTGCGGGCTGCGCTGGAGCTTCGCCCGGGGTTCGCCATGGCCCACAGCGAGCTGGGACAGGCCCTGGAGGGGATGGGCCGCCTGGAGGAGGCGGTTGAGGAGTACTCGAAGGCAGTGCGGCTGCGTCCGAAGTTTGGGGAGGCCCGGGAGCGCCTGGCTGGCGCGCAGCATCGGCTGCGGCTGGAGGCGGCGAACGGTCCTGGGTGACCCGGTGGCGGAGCCTGGGTGGCGGCGGATCCAGCCCGCAAAAAAAACTGCAAAAAGAAGCAAAAACTCTCAGATGCCATTGACGACAGGTGCTTCGGTGTTATGCTTGTCGGGCTCCCGGGTTGAGGCTGTCCGGTCAGCCGGGTGGTGTCGACTTAAGGAGTGTTTGCTCTTTGACAATCGAATAAGCGGACGCGAGGTTGGGCGACGGTACCGCCGGTAGGGGGATCCTGTTGGGATCCTCACGATGGTGGGTTTCGTCGATCAACCGAATGCGGGTATCTGATACCATTGTAAGGTTCAATTGGCTCGGGCAGCGAGTTTGCGTTGCGGTTTCGACCGTGGTGCAGGCGAGTGTGGCTCGGGTCGGATTCTCGAGCGGCTTGACCGATGCTGGTTTCGTTCTGTGGTCTCGGGGCTGGGGCAACTCAGGTTCGTTCCGTGGGACGGGGCTCAGCTTCTCATTAATGTGGTCAAGCTAGTAAGGGTGCATGGGGGATGCCTAGGCGTCGAGAGGCGATGAAGGACGTGGCAGGCTGCGATATGCCTCGGGGAGCTGTCAAACAAGCTTTGATCCGGGGATCTCCGAATCGGGAAACCGGACGTCACTGGGCAACCAGATGGCGTCACCCACGGATGAATGTATAGTCCGTGTGGGGCCAACCCAGGGAACTGAAACATCTAAGTACCTGGAGGAAAGGAAATCAACCGAGACTCCGTTAGTAGCGGCGAGCGAAGGCGGATGAGCCCAAACCAGTTTTCGGACTGGGGTTGCGGGCCCTCGAGGAGTTACAAAGGCGTCGCTAGGAGAACGGTCTGGAATGGCCGACCAAAGAGAGTGACAGTCTCGTATCCGAAAGCGATAGCCCTCCGTTGAGAGGTGTCCCAGAGTAGCGTAGAGCTCGTGGAACTCTGCGTGAAGCCGGGGGGTCCACCCTCCAAGGCTAAGTACTACTCGACGACCGATAGCGGACAAGTAGGGCGACTGAACGGTGAAAAGTACCCCAATAAGGGGAGTTAAAAGTACCTGAAACCATGCACCTACAAGCAGTGGGAGCACTATTACGGACGCCTTCGGGCGACTGTGTGTGTGACCGCGTGCCTTTTGCATAATGAACCGGCGAGTTACGGTCTGTAGCAAGGTTAATCTGTTTCGCAGAGGAGCCGAAGCGAAAGCGAGTCTTAATAGGGCGATTTAGTTGCAGGTCGTAGACGCGAAACCAGGTGATCTACCCATGGCCAGGTTGAAGTGCCTCTAATCGGGCACGGAGGACCGAACGGGTTAACGTTGAAAAGTTATCCGATGAGCTGTGGGGAGGAGTGAAAGTCTAATCAAACCTGGAGATATCTCGTTCTCCCCGAAATAGCTTTAGGGCTAGCCTCGGGCCACTACTCTGTGGGGGTAGAGCTACTGAATGAAACGAGGGGGCTACCCGCCTACCTCCTTCAATCAAACTCCGAATACCACAGAGACTACCCCGGGAGTCAGACTGCGAGGGATAACCTTCGTGGTCAAAAGGGAAACAACCCAGACCGTCGGCTAAGGTCCCTCATTCATGCTCAGTGCGTAAGGAAGTCCTTTTTCTGAGACAGCGAGGATGTTGGCTTAGAAGCAGCCACCATTTAAAAAGTGCGTAATAGCTTACTCATCGAGAAATCGGGCGCCGACGATGAACGGGACTAAGCATGATACCGAAGCCACGGGATTCGGCAGCTTCGGCTGCTGGATCGGTAGGGGAGCGTTGATAGGCAGATACAGGCCGTACCGAAAGGAGCGGTGGCGGGCCTATCAAGTGATTATGCCGGAATGAGTAACGATAAAGAAGGTGAAAATCCTTCTCGCCGAAACCCCAAGGTTTCCTGGGGAAGGTAAATCCGCCCAGGGTTAGGCGGGCCCTAAGACGAGGCTGAAAGGCG
>JAAEQG010001403.1 GCA_024231775.1 bacterium | reverse complement strand
TCGGCGTCGCCGGAAGAACCGGAGATTGCCATCACCAGGTTGGTGACGCCGGACGGCACCGCGATCCTGTAGCGCAGCCACTCGCCCTGATTGCCCGATATGCCGGTCAGCGGCTGATCATTGATGAGCTCGATGGCGCTTACGTTGGGATCAGCCCCCGCCATGTTGCGGGTGCCGGTGCTGTTGGGATCAAGCCACGGTGACAGACCGGTACTCCAGGCCACCGCTATCTTGCCGAAGCAGTCGCTTAGATGATTGCCACAGGCCGCCCTGCCGCCCGAGAGGTAGCCGACCAGCATGTGGGTGGCCGGATCCCACAGACCGGAACCTGAGGAGCCTTTCTCCGTCGTACCCTCCTGCCAGGATTCCACCTTCCAGTGGGTTTGGATGCCGCCGGTGTCGATGCAGCTGTCGATCGTGGTCAGCGGAATATCGGTGTAGGAGATCGCTTTCTCCTCAGCACGGGGTTGATGGATGCAGATGCCGCTCTGCGGCCAGGTACTGGTGCGCGCGTCCCAGCCGGAGTAGTAGACGTTGTAGCTGGGGTCCGGGTTGCTGTTGAGCTCGATCAGCGACATGTCGTTGGCATAATTGCCGGCGCGCCAGGTGGCACCGGATGTGGTGTCGCTCAGGCTCCCGCCCGACAACTCGCCGCAGACCGGCGATTCATAGTTCCAGTAGGCCACCACCGTGGATGCATTGCCGGAGGTGATTCCGCAGTGGTTGGCGGTCAGAAAGAACGAGCGGAAATCCTCCCCCAGGTTGTTGAGCAGGGTGCCGGAGCACAGCCCCATGCCGCCGATGGAGATGCGGGCCACGGACCGAATCTCGGCGCGCCAGTCGTCGCCGAGCGGACAGATGACGTCGATGTTGCACCAGCCCTGCTTGAGGGGGAGCTGCTCCCGGCCGAAAAAGTCGCGATAACCGCGACCCACGCGCACCAGCTCC
>JAAEQG010001402.1 GCA_024231775.1 bacterium | reverse complement strand
CGGACAGGCGTCGGAGTCGTCGCAGACACCGTCCGCGTCCGAATCACCACTGGCATTATTGCCGTAACACGTGTCGCAACCGTCCGGCAAGCCATCGCCGTCCGCATCGAGCCGGTCATCATGCCCAGGGCAGATGTCGCAGCCGTGCGGCACCGTGGCACCATCGGTGTGGATGGTGTCGTCGGGGCGGGGGCAAACGTCGCAGCAATCCGGCACGCCATCTTGATCGAGGTCGGCGCCGTCATGGGAGGCGGGACAGATGTCGCAGCCGTCCGGCACGCCGTCGCCATCATCATCGAGCGTATCGTCGGACCCCGGACAGGCGTCGGTGTCGTCGCAGACACCGTCCCCGTCCGTATCACCACTGGCATTATCCCCGTAACACATGTCGCAACCGTCCGGCAAGCCATCGCCGTCCGCATCGAGCGTGTCATCGTAGCCGGGGCAGATATCACAGTCGTCCGGCACGCCATCACCGTCAGCATCCAGCCCGTCGTCATACCCAGGGCAGATGTCGCAGCCGTCCACCACGCCGTCGCCATCGCTATCGTCGAAGTCTAACAGCGACGGATACGTCCAGCCTTCGCTAATGCACCAGATGCCGCCGAAGTCCCACCCGCTGAAGCTGGCCTCTTGCATCATCTCCTCTGTAGTGAGGCCGATTCCCTCCGCCGAAGAGGACGTGCCCGATGTCTCCACGTCCCAATATGAGTTGCTTACAATCCCCCCCGCGCCATGTTCACCCACAAACCCGCCGATAGTAAACGGGCAGTCCAGCGCTCCCGTGCTATAGCATCTACGGATGCGTGCGCCGTTTTTTCCCACGAATCCACCGGCTGTGCCAGTCGCTATTACAGGGCCCGTGGCATAGCAATCCTCGATTTCAACAGGTCCGCCTTGTTCGGTCTTGCCCACGAAACCGCCGGCCGTCCCGTCGAACCTCATTGTGTAGACTGTACCCGCGCTGTAGCAGCGTTCGATCAACGCACCATCCGACACGGTCCCAACAAAGCCACCGACGTAGTGTTCGCCATAGACCTCGCCGATGCTGTAACACCAGCGCGTAGTGGCGGGGCCGCTGATCATCCCCGCGAAACCGCCGACGTGCCACCCGTCCCCCGTAACGGCCATCCCGGAACTCCAGCACGATTCCATTGTGCCACCTGCCGCGTTGTTGTACCCCACAAACCCACCAATCTTACCATCCTCGTTTAGCGCCCCTATCACGGTACCCGTACTGTAGCAACGAGTGAAATTCGGGGAGCTTGTTTCCATCAGGATGCCAGCGAAACCGCCGACCTCCGCAATTCCCAGGACATCATCCAGGGCGGCACAATCCGTGAACTCTGGGGTTCCTTCCACCCATCCCACGAAACCGCCGATACGCGTGCCCATGCCCTCGCCCGCGGTCCACGAGTTGTTCCGCACCTCGGAGGTACAATTGGTGTAGGTTGTACCGTTTCGTGCCCAGCCCACGAAACCGCCGGAATGCTTAAAATCCGCAAGAAGGCTTCCATTCAGGGACCCCGAGGTGTGACAATCGATGAACTCGACATCTTGCGCGGCAGCTCCCACGAAGCCACCGACCTCAGCGTAGCCCCAAACGCTGCCTGAGACCGAGCAACCTTCGAACCGGGGGGTCTGAGTGCCCTCGGCCCAGCCGACCATTCCGCCGGCGAAGGATCCACCGAGGATCTCCACATCCACCAGGTGGAGATCCGTGATCGTGGCGTTTCTGGTAACGCCGAAGAGGCCCAGGTAATACCCCGTCCGGTTCAAGTACAGCCCGGTGACCGTAAAGCCGGCGCCGTCGAGAGTCCCGGTAAAGGGGGCGTCTATTTCCCCCAGGGGCGCCCAACCTGAGCTGCCGCCGTGGGGCCAGGAGGGGTTGGCGGTCGCGCTGGCGTCGATGTCGTTGACCAGGACGTAATTGGCGTCGAGATTATACCGCATCGCATGCAGACCGAAGACGTCGCTGATGGGTATCTGCGCCGCAGCCGGGCCGGCCGCAGTCGCCACGATCATCGAAATCAGCAAGTAACCAAAGCTACGTGTGAATGACATTGGTGTCTCCTCGTTTTTGGGCTCTGGACGGATAGTCGCTCACGGGCAAGGCGTGCAACCCGAACAAGCCCATTCCCGCCAGCCAGCATCCTGCCCCGAACGACCTTCCAAGGCGCCATCGTACCAAGTGAAGCCTCTCGATTACAGCGGTAACCGCGTTTCCCCGACATTCCCCATTTGCCGACTCGAAGGGCAAGCCGACATCTGCCCTGAGCAAGCGAAACCAAACGGCATCGCTCATCTCGCATCCTCTCCGTTCGTTTCAGTCGATGGCGCACACTG
>JAAEQG010001401.1 GCA_024231775.1 bacterium | reverse complement strand
TGCTGTGCTGCCCCACGATCTTGGCCGCCGCCAGAATGCGCCGACCGTATTCCCAGTACATGTTGTCGTTGATATCCCGCACGTCCACGTCCGCCAGCGGCAGAGCGTCGATCGGCAGCACGTTCACCCCGTACTGATCGCGCAGCTTCCGCGCCACCGACAGGCTCACTCCGGGATCGTGGATGTTGTACGGCCTGCCAACCATGATGATCCCCGTCTCGCCGGTGCGTTCCAGGGTCTTCAGCGCCTCGGTGCCCGCGTCCTGGTAGGCTGAGCGGAAGCACTTCAACGCCTCCCACCCCGCGTCGAACGCCCGCTCCGCCCGATCGCGCCGCACGCCCAGTTCGGCAACCGCCTCGGTAAGCGCCTCCCGCAGATGCTCCCGCCCCTCGCGCAGGCGAAGCGTGGGACACAGGATCCGCCCCAACCACGAACGGAACATCGGTGCCTGGCGAAGGACATAGGGCAGGGTCTGACCCCAAGGACAGACATGACTCTCGTTGTCGGTGAACTTCGTCTCCGCCGAGAGAATGTTCGGAACCCACAGGTAGTCCACCTCTCTCTCCACCAACTCCGCGACATGCCCATGGGCCACGATGATCGGGAAGCACGGCTCTGCCACCACCGTGTCCAAGCCATCCTGGATCGTCTGGCGCTTGGTCTCGTGCGAGACCACCACCTTGAACCCGCAATCGCGGAAGAACCGCCGCCACAGGGGCAACTGATCGTAGGTGTACATCGCCATCGGAATCCCGATCGCCGCCGTAGCTCCTTCCGGATCGCCGTCGTCGTCCGCATTCAGCAGCTCGCGTCGCAAAGCCACCAGGTCCGGGATCAGCGGTTGGCGTCCCGTCTTGGTCTGTCGGCGGAAACGATCGGAGCACTTGTCGCCCCAGAAGGTCTGGGCGTCCTCGACCTTGAACTCCTGAATCGAGCAGTGGTTCTCACACCCTTTGCAGGTGAACTCCCGCAGGGTGTAATCCACCACGCTCATGTCGTATCCGCGAAAGCGAGTCTTGACTCCGGCGGACGTCACCTTCTCCTTGGCCAGCAACGCCGCCCCGATCGCTCCCAGGACCGCATTGTGCGGCGGAACGATGATCTCCTTGCCGGTGATCGCACTGAACGCCGCCGCCACCGCATCGTTGTAGGCGGTACCGCCCTGGAAGAAAATACATTCGCCGATCCGCCGGCCGCGTACCACCCGGTTGATGTAGTTGTGTGCGATCGAGTACGCCAAACCGGCAATCACGTCTTCACGCTGGGCGCCACGCTGCATGAACGTGTTGACGTCCCGCTCCATGAACACCGTACAGCGCTCCCCCAGACGTATGGGGTTTCGCGAACTGAGGGCCAGCTCGGCAAACTCGCCCTTGATCGACACCCCCAGCTCTTCCGCCCGCTCCTCCAGAAAGCTACCCGTCCCCGCGGCGCACGCGTCGTTCATGGTGAAGTCCACCACCACCGTGTCGCGCTTCCCCCCGCCCTCCGATTCCAGACTGATGTACTTGCTGTCCTGCCCCCCGATCTCGAAGATCGTATCCGGACGCTTGCCCAGCAGGCGATCGCCTACAAACGTGGCTCCGGTCTTATGAGCGGTGATCTCGTCGTTGATGCTGTCCGCCCCCACCAGCTCGCCGATCAGCTCGCGCCCGCTCCCGGTGCTGCCCACTCCGCGAATGCACACCCGCTCCCCCAGCTCCGCCTCCAACTCGCGGAGACAGCGCGTGACCACCTCGATCGGACGCCCCTCCGTCCTCGTGAAGATGGAATGCACCACGTCTCCGTGACGATCGATGAGCACCAGCTTCGTACCCACCGAACCGATGTCCAACCCCAGATACACCTCCAGCCGTGAACCGTTTTCGGACAGCTCATAAGGCTCGATCCGGTCACGCAACAGCGTCACCCGCTCCAGCGTCAGCGGCGCCGAAGTCGGAAACTCCTTCTGGCTTCCCGCCGTCGTACTCTCGCTCAATCCTCCGAGGGCCACGCGCGTTTCCGCCGCAACCTCGCCCGAAATCTCTTGCGACAAGACCGCAGCCCCCACCGCCCCGATAGACTCCGCCGCCTCCGGAACCAGCAAGGCTCCGTCCTCCAGCTCGAACGCTTCGTGAAGCGCCTGCACCACCGCCGAGTTCGCGGACACCCCGCCGATCAGCGCGATCGGCGACACCGGCGCACGTCCCTTGACCACCGCCGACCGAAAGTTGCTCGCCACCGCGTTGCACAAACCCCGCAGCACTTCCGGCGGGGCAAACCCCTTCTGCTGCGCGTGAATCATGTCGCTCTTGGCGAACACGCTGCACCGCCCCGCGACCTGGGCTGCCCGCCCCGCCCCCGCGACCACCTTCCCGATATCCTCCACGTCATACTGCAAGCGCGAAGCCTGCTGATCGAGGAAGGCCCCCGTACCCGCGGCGCAGTCTCCATTCGTACTGTAGTCCAGGATGCCCAGCACCCCGCTGCCCGGATCAGGCTCTAGCAGCAGAAACTTACTCGTCTCCCCCCCCAGCTCGAAAACCGTGCGTACCTCGGGATACAGCCCGTCGATCCCCCGGGCGATGGCCTGAAACTCGTTGACCCGCGGCAGACCCAGTGCTAGAGCGACCAACGGGCTACCCGAACCGGTCAGCATCGCCCCGGCGACCCGCTCGACCCCCACTGTGGACAGCACGTCGGCCAACAACTCACGAACCGCAGCCAGCGGCCGTCCGCGCGTGCGCCGATACTCCGCCACGCACACCGCCGGACCATCCGGCGTCGCCGCCGTCAACCGACGCCACCGCACCGGAGCAGCCTGATCTCCGAGAAGCACCTCGGCTTCGTCCTGCGGCAACAACAGCGCCGCTTTGACTCCGACCGCTCCAACATCGATCCCGATATAAATATTCATCAACAAAACCTTCTCGCGCTTGGTTATACCCACCATACCCCCGGAGCTGCGTCATGTCCCCGACCGTGTTCCACAGAAGCGTTCCGCGTCCCGCAGAGGCGCTCCGTGTCCCGCAGAGGTTATCCATGTCCGGCAGAGGTTATCCTTCCCCACCGTATGATGTCAACACGGATCCGTTTATCCTTAACCGTTTTAGCGCAGCCCGCGCGACAGCACCGTTAACAAACTAGCAGAGAGCCAAAACGAGAGACGCGCTTACTTTCGCTGGACAGGTACGGTCTCGAAAGATGCGACCAACGCCGCATCGGGTGCCATGCTCATCCCGAAGGGTGAGCATGCGGGTGCCCCATCCCTTCCAGGGGTGGGGGACGAAATCGAGCGGTGGGTGACAACTCCGTCCGGACACCAGAAACCAGGAACTCGGAACTCGGAACCCGGAACCCGGAACCAACAGGACGGACGGGTGCCACGTCTCGTTGATTCGCCTTCAGGCGAATCTCGAGG
>JAAEQG010001400.1 GCA_024231775.1 bacterium | reverse complement strand
CTCACCGCAACCAGGTGCAATGCGGTGATTTTCATCAGGTTGCTTGAATGTGAGCTTCCAACGACGACATAATCCCCAGCGGGCGACCACCGGGCCGCGAGCGGGAATCTCTCTTCAATTTGGGCAATGGTGCGCGATTCTCCCCCCGGCTCAACAACGATGACGTCGGGCGGTTGAACGGGGCTGACGACGATTTCGGAGCCATCGGGCGACCAGGCAGCGGCCTGCGCGTTCTGGTAGATTTCGGTCAATTCCTGGTCTGCGATGGACAACAGGTGCACGCTGGGGCCAGCTTGTTCGTCGTAGCCGACGAGCAGCAGCGCATCCCCTGCCGGAGACCAGAATACGTCAAAGGCCAGCCAGGGGAGCGAATAACTCCATTCCAACCCGCCATCATCGCTGACGACGTAAACGGTGCTGAGGGTCTCACCCTCACCGGTCTCGTAAGCAGCGAAGAAGGCCAACTGCGTCCCATCCGGCGACCACGTGGGCGTGGGCCAGGGAAGGGCCAGAATATCGCCGGTGACGTCCGCGCTCAACAGCGTCTCGTCGCCGTCCAGGGTGGTCACCAATACCTCAAAAGGGCCGTGGTTGCCGAGCACTCCCCGCTCGTCGGGGATGATTCTGCTGTAGGCGATGCGCTGGCCGTCGGGAGACCAGGATGGCCCCGCGCAAAAGCCATCTCCGGCGGGGGCGAGCGGGCGCGGCTCGGTTCCATCGGCATTCATAACGTAGAGTTCATAGTTCCTCGCCACACGGTCCGAAAGAAAGGCGATCATTCCGCCGCTACCCTCGGGAGTCGGTTCCGGCGTGGCCGTCACCTCGACGACGT
>JAAEQG010001399.1 GCA_024231775.1 bacterium | reverse complement strand
TTGACGGAGCAGCAGTGCAGGTTTCGCCGGTCATTGTAGCGGCCTGCGTCTCGCAGGCCGACGGCCGGCAGGGACGCCAGCCGCTGCAGACTTGCTATCGCAGAACTGCGTGCACCTTTCTGGAAACGGCAGTAAGCCGACGGGGAGGCATTACAGATGACCGAAGTCAGTCGTCGGGGATTCTTGCGCGCCGCCGCTGCCGCGGCGGCTCTCGGGCATCACGCCGCGCGGGCGGCGGATCCACCGAAGTCAAGCGGAGGGCGCCCTTCCGGTCCGACGGTGATCGCCAGCGCCAACGGCCTCCCGGCGACCGCCAAGGCTGCGGAGCTGATCGCCCAGGGAGTAGCTCCGGTGGACGCGGTGGTGGCGGGGGTGGCGATTGTGGAGGCGGATCCTACGGATCATTCGGTCGGTCTGGGCGGGCTGCCCAACGAGCGTGGGGTCGTGGAGTTGGATGCTTCGGTGATGGACGGCCCTACGCACAACAGCGGAGCAGTCGCCGGTTTGCAGCGTATCCGCCACCCTGCGCAGGTAGCCCTGCGGGTGCTGCGGCGAACGGACCACGCCATCCTGGTGGGCGCCGGGGCGCTGGAGTTTGCCCGAGCCCACGGTTTCGAGGAGGAGAATCTGCTGACGGACGAAGCCCGGCGGATCTGGTTGAAGTGGAAGGAGAGTCACTCGGATCGGGATGACTGGATTCCCCCAGTGGACGCTCCTGACGCGGGCGCTGTCCGTCGGGATTCCGGAAGCGTGCTGCACACCTATGGGACGATCAACTGCGATGCGCTGGACGCTCGGGGCAACCTTGGGGGGGTGACTTCGACGAGTGGGCTGTCCTACAAGCTGCCCGGGCGGGTGGGTGACTCGCCGATCATCGGCGCGGGGCTTTACGTGGACAATGAGGTGGGGGCTGCGGGGAGCACCGGGCGGGGAGAAGCGGTGATCAAGAACTGTGCGTCGTTCGCCACGGTCGAGCAGATGCGTGCGGGGAAGTCGCCCACCGATGCGTGCCTAGCGGCGCTCGGGCGGATCGTCGCTCACGTCAAGGACGCGCGCTTGCGTCGGGCGGATGGTCGGCCGAACTTCGACGTGAAGATGTACGCCCTGGCGAAGGATGGCCGGTTCGGAGCTGCCTCCATCTGGTCGGGCGCCCGATTCGCGGTGTATAGCAATGGCCACAATCGGCTGGAGGATGCGGGCTACCTATTCGATCGTCCCGAGGATATGAAGGGCTGAGCCGGTCTCATACCAGATCCCGTTCAATTGTGCCGATTGCCCGATTCCTGATCATGTTGCCCCTCGTGTTCGAGCGGCCGCGCGGACTGAAGTCCGCCGCTCGTTGATCGGCAGTCGTCCTGGACCTGGTATCAGACTCAAGCCATGGGGAGGCGAATCAGGAGAGTCGGCCGCTGCGGAAGATGGCCCACAGCAACGCCAGCCCCATCACTCCGGCGAACAGGTACCCGATGATTCCGAAGAACTGGACCGGAATGTCGAAGAACGTCACCGCCCGGTCCGTGCTCACCACCACCGAGCTGCCGACGATAATCGCCGCGATCACGATTGACGTCGCCAGGCGATTACTCGAGCGGTCCATCTCGCTGGTCAACCGCTCCAGGTTCTCATGCCGCACGGTAAGCTGCCACTGACCGAGACTGACCCGCTGCAACGCGGTGCGCAACTGACGGGGTGCCGTCCGCAGAATGCTGAACAGGTGCCACCCCGAAATGCCCAACCCCCGCAGCAACCGCCGCGGAGCAAGACGCTCCGCCACCATGCGCTTCAACCGCGGCTTGAGTATTGAAACCAGATCGATCTCGGGATCGAGCTGCATGGCAACGCCCGCGATGGTGGCCAGGGCCTTGCACAGCACCACGGCGTCGCGCGGCACGGTTACGTCGAACTGTCTGAAGATCTCGGAGACTTCTGAAAAGAACAGTCGGTGATCCACGCGGTTCAAAGGAAGCCCGTAGTACTTGTTCAGCAATCGGCGCAGAGCCCGGGCCAGTTGGGTGCGGTCCACCTGCGGGCCTAGGGTCTGCATGTCTCCGAGCGTGTCCACCACCAGGTCGATCTCCCGCCCGATCCCCGCGAAGAGCAGCACGGTGAGTTGATGGGCCAGCTCGTCGCTGATCGTCCCGACCTGGCCGAAGTCGATCAGGGCGATCCGGGCCGGCGGGGTGATCAGGATGTTGCCCGCGTGGGGGTCGGCGTGAAACACGCCCATCTCGAAGAACTGCTTGAGGTACGCATTGGCCAGCCGGTCCGCGAGCAGCTTGCGGTCCAGGTCGGCGTCTCCGCTGCGGAGCACGGTGTCCAGATTGCGCCCGGCGACGCGCTCCAGGGTAAGCACGCGCGGTCCGCACAGATCCCAGCGCACCTGGGGCGCGCAGACGTGTTCCACCTCGGCGAACGCCGCGCAGAACCGCGCCGTGCTGGCAGCTTCGTTGACGTAGTCCATCTCCCGGAGAATCGCGTCCTCGAACTCCTCGACCAGCAGGACCGGCTTGAACGCGCGCACCTCGGGCAGGTAGCGCTCGAGGGCGTCAGCCAGCCACTTGAGCAGGTGCATGTCCAGGCGAATCGAATCCGCGATGTCCGGGCGCATGACCTTAACCACTACCTCGAGCCCGTCGGCGGCGGTGGCGTGATACACCTGGCCAATGGAACCACTTGCCAGAGGCGTGGCGTCGATCGAGGAGAAGCACGTCCGCGGATCGGCGCCCAGATCCTCCTCGATGATGCGCATAGCCGTTTCGCTGTCGAAGGGTTCGGCTTGATCCTGTAGCGTGCGCAGCCCCGCCAGGACATCCTCGGGCAACAGGTCGGGCCGGGTGGTGAGCAGTTGCCCCAGTTTGACGAAGGTAGGTCCGAGATCGTTGCAGACCGCTGCCAGGCGCACGCCCACCTGCTCGGGACTGGCGGTTTCCGCGGCGACGGGGCGGCGTAGTTCGAGCACCGAGGCGTAGCGGCCCAGGTTCAGGCGGCTGACCACGTGGCCGAATCCGTGCTGGGTCAGCACCCGGGCGATCCGGCGCAGGCGGTTCAGACTGCGGACGCTTTTGGCTAAACCGAGTGGATTCATGCCGGGTATCATACCGCCGTCCGAGAAAAATGAGGATTGCGGCTGCTAAAACCGGTCCGATCAGCCTCAGGTGGGCGGTCGGTGGCGAGTAGTCGTAACCTACTGTGAATTCGTGGGTTACGGTGAGATTATTTTGGTGGGAGCGGGGTTGTCCGGGGCGGTTGGCGGGGGAATAATCCTGTGCGAGTGGCGACGAGGTGGAGTTTTTTCAGGTGGTGGGTTGAATCCGCCAAGGGGCTTCGTTTATAATCGCCACTGCTGAGGAGAAAGTTGCCCGCAACACGTCTGACTCAACCGGGAGTTCCGGTGGCGAGGGCATCCTTACTCCGAGCTGTGAAGAGAGTGCGCTGCCGGGGGTGGCGCCGGGGAAACTGAGGGGGAAGCTGGCGGATTGGGCCGCTCTGACGCAGGGCGTTGGGCAGGCCGCGAAAGAGTGAATATGCCCTAGTGCTTCTTGACAGAGGTGCTGGGGAGTGGGTACTATAGCATGCTGATCAAAGTACGCGCAACATACTATTGATCAACAGGAGGAAGCGAAGATGAAGAAGGTTTTGTGTTTGGCCGCTCTGGCGGCACTGGTAGCTCCGGTCGGTGTATCGGCGTCCGATCTGGCCATCACGATCGTCCCCAGCGTCACTGAGGCTGAGGAGCTCGACGTGGTCACCTATCAGATCATGGGTACGCTCACCGATGGTGAGCAGGGGCTGGGTCTAGTCGGCTTCGACTTCGACGCCAATGGTGACTTCGCTCCGTCCGCGTTGGCCGCGGGCACGGGGATGGACAACTTTGTGAAGGACGATGGTCTGACCAACCCGGACGGCTACGGCGGTACGGCGTCGGGCAACACGCTGCTGCAGGTTGGTGGAGGGCAGAACACCATCGGCAACGATGTCGGCAATGCTCCGTATCCGATCGGCGATCCGATTGATCTGGGTATCGCCAACACCCCGCAGGAGCTGGCCACGGGCAGCTTCACCATGCCGGGAGCAGAGGTGACCCTGAACGTCACCAATTGCTTTGCCAACGTGATCACCTCGGATACCGGCGGCCCGGTGTACCCGGTTGCGGCCGTGGATACCTGTGTGGACGCGCTGGTCGTAGTGGGGCTTGATCCCGGCGGAAGCGTCTACGACTGCCCGGTTCCTGGTGAGGAGAACGATACCTGTCCGGATTCGGACGTGAACTGCGACACCAACGTCAATGCACTGGACATCGCCGTTGTCGTTAGTGGTCTGAACTGGTTCAAGCCAGTGAACGATCCGTTCCAGGCTGGTGACGCCGACGCGGCCCGTGCGGACGTGGACCGTAGCGGTGCGGTGAACGCACTGGACATCGCTCCGATCGTGAGCGGTTCGTGCTGGTTCATGACTCCGTAGTGAAGTAGATATTACGGGTACCCGCCGCCCCGGTTCTCCGGGGCGGCGAGGCATACCCATTCTTGGTTTGACGTCACATGGGATTCTGCGAAAGAGGAAGAAGCGCTCGCCTATTTTTCTGGTATCCCATTTATCAAAACCCGCTGAGTGTCATGGAAAGAGCGCGAGGGTAAACTTGCAAGTTTGTTTCTAAGGAGGAGTAGCAGATGAAGAAGGTATTTCTAATGGTTCTGGTG
>JAAEQG010001398.1 GCA_024231775.1 bacterium | reverse complement strand
TTTCGATGTCCACGCCTACGGGCAGGATGCCTGGGCAACCGGGGCGAACGTGGCGGTGACGTCGTTAACGCCGGAGGCCGTGCACGATCTCTTTGCGTTCCTGGCGGATGCGCTTCCGGGGTCCTGGAATATCGCGGCGCGGGCCAAGATTCAGCGCGGTGACCTGCATGAGGTCCTGATCGCGCGGTCCGGGGCTCGAGTAGTCGGGTATTGCCAGTGGACGGGGGAGCACTTCGGCCCGTTCGGGGTGGCACCGGCGGAGCGTAGCCAACGCATCGGGGCGAAGCTGTTCGTCGAGGCGGTTCGGCGCATCCGCGATGCAGGTGGACGCCACGTCTGGTTCAACTGGGCCGACTCCAATGCCAGGAGGTTCTACGAGCGATTCGGCTTGACCGTGACGCGACGCTTCACCGTGCTACGGAAAGAGCTGTGAGGTCAGGTCCTGCACGAACGTCCCGCTACGTGTCTCCTCCGAGCCGCGACCGTGAGGGAGCGGAACTCAAGCCGATGAGTTCGAATCGGAGAGTTCAATCCGTCCCTGACCCGAGCATCTCGTCCACCCGCGCGAATGCGTAGCCCCGGCGGCGGAGTTCGCCGATAAGTGCATCCAAGTGCAGAAACACTTTGTCCTTTCGAAGTCCGCCGAGGTGCAGCAGCAGGAGATGGCCGTTTAGGCCGTGGGGAGCGTTGCGTTCGTATTCCAGAATGTCCTGTACGATGACCTCTGAGTTTACGAAGCCGGGGTGGTCCTCAGGGATCCAATCGCGGTTTGACCGGCTGCCGGGCGTGAAGTTGAAGAGTACGACTTCCATAGCGCCAGCCCAACTCACATGTTGCTCGTTGAACCACTCGTAGGGCGGGATGAAATAGACCGGACCGGGTCCGCGCAGGGCGCCGAGGCGGCGAAGTTCGTTGATGTTGTGCAGCAGGTCTTCGCGGAACTGCTGCTTGGTGACGAGGGTCCGGGCGCGGTCATCCCATGGGCAGTACAACAGATGGGCGTGGGAGTGAGGCCCCACATAGTGCCCCTCGTTCACCATTCGGCGCACGTGCGGCTGATACGCTTCGTTGGCCAGATACTGACCGGTGACAAAGAAGGAGGCCTTGACCTTCCTCTGGTTCAGCACGTGGAGGATGTGCTCGGTTCCCTCGCCGTGTTCGCCGCCGGTGAAGATCAACGCGAGAGTGGGGAGAGAGGTGTCCGCCCGGACGATGGCACCGTGATCGAAGGTGCGGGCTGTATCCGCTACCCGACCGGCGCCGGGTGCGGTGCATCCGGTGAGGAGCGGCGGGAGAATCATCAGCAGATACTCCAGCCGACGACCCGGTGACGCGTTTGTGTGGTTCTTGTGGTTGACCATTGGGGAGAGGCTACCGGGTTTGCCTACCGTCGATCAAGAGCGCCGGCGGGGTTGACGGCGCTGTCGGCGAGTCTGACACTGTGGCGGGACGCGGTTCTCTCGCTGGGGCAAGGGCGAGAGGGCGGTTGGCGGATCGTGTGTAGCGGTGTGGGATGAGTGCGGGGTATGGTTCGGGCCAGTGCGCGCCTGGTCTGGGTTGACGGGGCGGTCATTCTGGGTTTCATCGGGCTCTCCGTGGCCCCCGGCGTGGTGCTGAGTGGTAGGGGCCGCCGTTCGGTCCGCGACTACTTC
>JAAEQG010001397.1 GCA_024231775.1 bacterium | reverse complement strand
TCGCGTTTGACCATCTGCAGATGCGCGTGGTAGTGGATGTCCGGATCGACGCGCTCGACAGCGTCAACAACGGCAGCGGCGCGCAAGATGTGTCGCAGGGTCAATTCCAGCCCGATCATCACCGGCGCCAGGATTATCGCGATGAAGGCGATCCGCTTGCCCACAGACAGACCCGAGGCCGCGCGGGATGGGGCCGTCCGTCGGGACGTCCCGACCGATGATCGTCCCACGCGCCAATACACGACGAGCCCGGACAGTAGCGTGGCACAGATCGCCATGGCGAACCACTGCGGCGCATACCAGCCGAAGACCGCGGGGTCGTCCGCCCGCCGCGTCAGCCAGAACCCCGCCGAGAACAGCGCCGCACCACCGCAGAGGAGCACGGTCCCCACCAATCGCGTCGCCGTCCACGGGGGATGCGCCACCGGTGATGAACGCCGGTCATCCGGTGCATGTTGCTCGTTTCCCTGCATGGGAGACGTCCTTGCTTTCCTCGTCCGACGGGAACGCCGGTCGCCGCACAAACGGGCTGCACAACGGACTGTTGGTCGGATCAGTTTATCCAGGCGGCTTTGCGCACTCCTACGCCGATCACCTTCTTGCAGCTCGGACAGATGAACAGATACTCCGCGTTCACCGCCTCGACCTGCCGCCAGTGAATCTCCGCCAGCGCCTTCTCACAATGCGGACAGATCGGGTTGTACTCCGCCTCTCGCGAAGCCAGTTTCACGGGCATGCGTGTAACTCCTTACCTGGAGGACCAAGCGGCCCAACGGACATTGGAACTCGGTCCCGCAACGTCTCTTCGTTCCTCGTCTCCGCGTCACCCGCTTGGGGACGAGCTTGGCAGCGTATCCTCATCCTCACCAGATGACTCGTCTTCATCAACCGCCAGGGGTTCATCTTCAATAATGCGACACTGCGGGAGAGCGGCCAGGAACGCCCGACCGTACGGCCGGGTGCGCAGCCGCGGATCGAGGATAACCACGATCCCGCGATCCGACTTCAAGCGGATCAACCGCCCGAATCCCTGCTTGAGCCTCAGAATCGCCTCGGGAAGCTGGTAGTCCCTGAACGGATTACCCCCCTCAGCCCGGATACGTTCGATCCGGGCCTCGACCGGCGGTCGGCTGGGGACTTCGAACGGGAGTTTCACGATGATAACGTTCGAAAGGGCTTCGCCAGGTACGTCGACCCCCGACCAGAAGCTGTCCGTGCCAAAGATGACCGAGCGCACGTCCGCCCGGAAGCGCTCCAGCATGACCGAGCGGGTCAGACCAAACCCCTGAACCAGCAGGGCGATCTGCTGCTCTTCGAAGAACGCCTCCAGCTCCGCCGCGCAGCGATGCATCTGCTCATACCCGGTGAAAAGTACGAACGCCCTCCCGTCGGTGCGGGCAACGTACCTGCGAATCGCGTTGCAGACCGCCGCCTCGAAAGCACCGGAAGCCTGGGGATCGGGCATGTTCGGCACGAGATGCAGTTGGACCTGTGCCGCGTAGTCGAACGGTGATCCGAGCAGAAGCGTCCGACCGTCGCTCATCCCCAGACGGTTAGTCATGTACGCAAACCCGTCCGTTCTCCCAACGCTGAGGGTGGCGCTGGTCAACACCACGCCCTGCTCAGGTTTGAAGAGCGCTTCTCGCAGGGCTTCGCTGACGTCGATCGGCCGGCCCAGCAGAGTTATCCGCCGCTGTCTCCTCCCACTCACCTCCAGCCAATGTACCCACCCCTCGTCCGCCTGCTCCAGCAACCTGTTCAGGCTCGCCGCCGCCTGACCGACGCGCTCCATCAGCGCCCCCAGCTCCAGGCGTTCGGTGTCGTCATCTTGTTGGTCGCGGAGTCCCTTGAGCTCCTTGTGCAACGCCCCCAGCGCCGGCGTAACCGTGTTGGTCACCGGTGGCGGATCGACCAGGCGACCGTTGGCCCGCCCGTTACGCTGCTGCCACGCCAGCAACTCATCAAAGAGATGGGCGATCCGCGTTCTGGCTACATGGGTCGCGTCCATCGCGGATCTGCCCGCCACGGGACTGAGCAGCCCCCTCCCGGTGCGCGGGTGGTGCAGAGAGTTCAACAGATAGTGAAGCTGAGTATCCGCCAGGTCGATTCCGAGGTGCTTTCCGGCCACCGATTCCGCCACATGAGCCTCATCCAGCACGACCGCATCGTACGTGGGCAGGATCGCGGCTCCGCCGGCGCGCAACGCCAGGTCCGCGAAGAACAACGCATGGTTGACCACCAGGATCCCGGCATTCGCCGCGTCGCGGCGGGCTTGCTGATAGAAGCACTTGCCATAGGTCGGGCACCGCCGACCGAAGCAGTTGTGCGGGTCGCTCTGTACCGATTCCCAGACGCCCGGTGAAGGCTGACGCGGTAAGTCACTCCGCGACCCGTCCGTGGTCTCGTAAGCCCATTCGCCGATCGCCCCCAGCTCTGCCAGGTCGCGGTCCGTCTCAAAGAGCTGACGCTCGCGCCGGCTGGCCAATCCCAGCCGCCGCAGACTCAAGTAGTTCGCCCGCCCCTTGACCAGCACCGCGGAGAACGGTTCCGGAAGAACCGACTGAAGGAACGGCAGGTCTTTGTGGATGAGTTGTTCCTGCAAGGCGATGGTGTGCGTGCTGATTACCACGCGCTCGCCGTGCTCGATCACCCGCTGGATCGCGGGAAGCAGATAGGCGAAGCTCTTG
>JAAEQG010001396.1 GCA_024231775.1 bacterium | reverse complement strand
GCACGCTTCGAGGAAATCGCGAATCTCCGGCGTACATGATTGGTAGTTGATGTAGTCGTCCCAGGTGATCGGATCGGCCCCGAACCGGCGGATGGATACGCTGGCCCCGTCGATGGCCAGGGGGGGGATCACCGCATTGACACGCGATCCGTCGGCCAGCCGAGCGTCCACCAGCGGACAGGTTTCATCACAACGCCGTCCCACCGCAGAGACGATCTTGTCGATCACGTGCATCAGGTGGGAGTTGTCCCGGAACCGCACCTTGGTCAATTCCAGGGCGCCGTGCCGCTCCACGTAGACGTGCTGAGGACCGTTGATCAGGATGTCGCTGATGGCTGAGTCGGTCAGCAGCACCTCGAGTGGTCCCAGCCCGAAGGTCTCATCCAGGATTTCCGCGATCAGGCGCTGGCGCTCGCTGTAGTTCAGCAGCGTGTTCTCCTGCTCCGCCAGGGCGGTTACCACCTCACGAACCTGTCCGCGAATGGTGTCCTCGTCCCCGGTCATCCGGGTCAGGTCTAGTTGCTCGACCAATCGTCGATGGATGCGCGTCTTCAGAGCATTGAACTCATCCATCTTCTCTTGGATGGCTTTGCTGGGCCGCGGGGGCGCGGATTCGCTGCGGACGTCGCTGCCCTTCTTGGCGGGGGAGGGAGGAAGCTGCACGGTGTTGTTTCGTTTTCCGAACACGCCCGGCTCCTTTCACGCGGCGAAGCCGCTGGACCCAACTACCCGATGATCTGCCCAGGCCCGATGGCCGCCGGCCACACGCCGGGGGGGGGCTGCGGGTCAGGCTTCGCTGAATATCTTGCCCAACAGTCCTCGATTCTTCTTGGCCTCTTCATGGCCTTCCGCACCCTCGAGTCCGTTGGAGGGTTCGTGCAGACTGCGGGCCAGGTCGGCGATCGCGGTCCGCACCCGGGATTTCTCGGCGCTGGTGAGCAGGGGTTCACCCAGGTTCACCGAGTTGCTCACCGCCGCCCAGTCGTCGGGGATGGTGGCGAAGACCTCAACGCCCAGGGTGGCCTCCACGTCGGCAATAGACAGACTGCCCGCATCTCGGCCGACGCGGTTGCAGATGATGTGCGTGCGGCTGAGGTTGTAGCCCGCCTCGCGCATACCATCGAGCATCCGCCGGGCGCTACGCACGCAGGGCACCAGCAGATGGATCACCAGCAGATTCACGTCCGCCAGATCGAAGATGGCCTTCGCCCCAATATCGAAACGTGTGGGTCCATCAACTACGACGTACTCGCTGAGGTTAACCAGCCCGGTAAGTACCCCCACGCAATGCGCTGCGGTGATGTTGTCTGCCTGGAGAAACTGCTCGGGACGACATAACACCTTGATACCGCTGGGATGCGAAACCAGGGCGCGCTCGATCATCTGGGGTTCGAGTAGCTCGGGGGATTCACACAGGTCCGCAATGCTGAAGGAGGGTTCCACGTCCAATACCGTGCCCACCTGCCCGAAGCGGTAGTCCAGATCGACCGCGACGACACCACCACTGGTCAACTGCACCATTTCCACCGCCAGGTTGGTTGCCAGTGCGGTGGCCCCCACCCCTCCGGAGCAGCCGACTACGGTGATCAGCTTTCCGCGGACGTCGCGTTCGGAGCGGGTCTGGGAGATCTTGTCCAACGCCTGCCCGACTTCATCCTTGTTCAGCGGTTTGGTCAGGAACTCCCTTATGCCCATCCGCAGTGCGGACAGGATCAACTGCCCATCACTCGACTCGGAGATCGCGACCACGGCGATCTTGGGGTTGGCCCGGGCTACTTCACCAGCCAGAGCGAGGACGGTGTGGGGGTCCGGATCCAGATGGACCAGGAGAGCGTCCGCACTGACCTGCTGGGCCACCTGGGGAAGCAGGATCGGTTCGTCCACCTCGGCCACGATCTTCAACCCTTCGAACTCCAGTAGGGTCGAGCGCAGCGAGGCCGCCGCGGACTCATCCGAGTTGAACAGGACGGCGCGAATATTGCGGCCCATGACCGACTCCGCGGATCACCTCTGCAGCGATGGTGCTCCGCGCGGTGCGGATTCCCATCCTGTGCCTGCGAACGCAACGATGACGAGTCCGCCCAATCAGGCCGGGTCGTCAGATAGCATATCGGCAGTTTGTCGGGAGCGGTTCGGCGGGAAACGGATGCGGCGTAGGCTCACCCGTCGCCCTATAACCACTTGGCGGATGGCGTGGTGGCGTGGTTCTCCCTCGCGGGTCCCGGCCACAGGTTCACCCCCCTCACTACCCCTCTGGTCCGCCGCCTGCCTGTGCTTCGTCGGCGGACCAGGTCACGACTACCGGAAGTCCTTGTAGGTAGACTCGCCCCACGGCCCATGCAGCGACAGTTCGGTCGGTTCGGAGGAGATACCCGCGGTTTGCAGTGCGTTCGGCGGGGCGTCACCCGCTTCAGCACCTTCCGCCGTGTCTTCGCCCTCGATCATACCGAGCATGTAGAGCTGCCAATCGTTCGGATCAACCAAGTCCTGGCCGGGTACCGGGGGTACTTGGTCCGGGTTCAGGGGGGCGACGATCTCGGGCGTGACCAGGACAACCAACTCGGATTGGCTTCGGCTGTACTCCACCGAACGGAACAGAGAACCCAGCACGGGAACGTCGCCGATGCCCGGGATGCGGCTGACCACTCCGCGCACTTCCTCGCTGAGCAGCCCGGCGATTGCGATGGTCTGGCCGTTGCCGATCTCCACGGTCGTATGGGTACGCCGCTGGGTAAGCCCGGGAACGACGGAACCCTGAATCTGCACGGAATTCGCATAGTCCAAGGCGCTGATTTCGGGCTCGACGCGTAGACGGATGGTCTGGTTCGCCAGGACCACCGGAGTGAAGTTCAGGCGAATACCGAACTCACGGAATTCGATGGTGATCGCGTTGCTCTGTCCTCCCTGGGGGACCGGGTAGGGAAACTCACCTCCGGCGAGGAACGTGGCGGACTCCCCACTGATGGCGACCAGGTTCGGCTCCGCCAGGACCCGCATGAGCGAGTTCTCAGCCATCGCCCTCAGGAACATCTGCATCTGCACGCGCGGAAAGCCCAACGACAGCGTGGAGGTGGACGCCAGGGGAATACCCTCCGTTCCGGTCAGGAAGGGAATGGTTCCGGTGGCGTTGACGTCGGCGGCGGCCCCGATGTTGATCGGGTTGATCCCGCCCAACTGGTTCACCACGAACATGTCCGCAAAGTCATCGCCGGCCAGGAAGCCGTTGATCCCCAGATCACGCACGGCGCGACGGTTCACCTCCGCCACCGTACAGCGCAGCAGCACCTGCTTTTCGCCCATGACCTGCAGGTGATTCTGCACGCTCCCGCTAGAACCACTCTCGCCTGCGGGCATGAACATGAGTGCGATCTCGGCCATCCTCTCCGCCGTAGCCGCACTGCTGGCCTGACCGGTGAGAATGATGTGGCCGTGGATCGGAGTCACCTCCACCCGGGATTGTGGGTCCACTTTGGTAAGTGCGTTCCGGAGGGATTCGAGGTCCAGCTCGACGGTGACGTTGAAGATCTTCTGACGTCCGTCCTCGGTCCAGGCAATCACCTGGGTCTCGCCGAAGGCTGCCCCGGAGATCATGAACTGCCTGGGGGTGATCGACTGGACGACGGCGATCTCCGGCGAGACCGCCTGAAGCGTCGCTACCGGGTGGTTGGTCTCGACGAGCACACTGCGATCCAGCGGAACCCGAATCCGCTCACCGTCGGTGTGCATGTCCTTGACCGTCGCCGTGAACTTGGCCGCTACTGGAATAGGTGCGGCTGCGTCCTCTCCTCCTTGCTCGCCATGGGGAAACATCGCCGTGGCGGGCGAGGCCAGGAGGATCAAGGCCGTGAGGACCAAGTAGCGCTGGAGGGTCCCGATCCTTCGAGACACACACGATTGACCATCCGTGAGTGCGCGAATCATTACTCGGCCGTCTCCTTGAAGGTTTCGTCCTGATCGTTTGGTTCATCTGCGGTGGTACGTGCCCCCCGGCGCCGCATCGTTCGGTCCCGATCGGCGAACAGGTTGCGCGTGTTCGCCGCCCCTCCCGATTCGGCTACGCCGAACTGCATGGAGGTTCCGTCGCCAGTGGTGCGGCCTTTGCCGACCTTGACCACTTCCATCGACTCGGAGTTGGCGTAAGTAACTCGGAGGATCTGCCCGGCTGAACTCGCCCCCAACGGACCGTTGATCACCGTGGTGGTGAAAGGGGGATGCACCGGAGGACCTTCCGCGAACATACTCTCGGTAAGCGCGGTGGTAGGCCCGCTCGACGCGGAGGCCACCTCGATTTGGGGTTGCTCTTCTCGCGGGACGCCGAGCAGCTCGCTTTCCAGGGCGTTGCTCTCCGTCGTCAGCACCTCGTCTTCTCCGCCCCGCATCGCCAGGGTGATCTTTCCCTTGGTCTGGGCAAGATGGAGCTTGGGTACGTCTTCGGCCGCGATCAACAGGGTGACCGACTTGGCCCGCTTTCCGCCGCCCTTGCCCTCTTCCCCGGCGTCGCTCACCACCTGCCCAACGGCGGCTACCTGCACATTCTGCAGGATCACCCGGCTCATGGTTTCCTTCTTGCGCCCGCGGCGAACGTCCATGACCACCAGCACGTCGACGAACGATTCGGGCTGGAGTTGATACGCGACGCCGGTTACCTCATCGGTCTTGACCGTGACCGCGCGGAAGCCTTCCTCGATCTTGCCAATAACCCCTATCCCCGTTCCCTCCGGCGACAGTACGGCTGGGCTGATCGGCGTTCCGGCAGGGACAGCCTTGCTGGTCACCCGTCCGACCACGTCCTCGAGCTTGCCGAATGCCTCGGGGGGGAGGAGTGGCGTTTGCACGGTTTTGCGGACCACCAGGGCATCCGCGGTAACGGCCACATAGGGACTGATGTCCACCGTCGCGACCACTACGTTGATCTCCGGCGCGCTGGTTTGGTCGCCTTGGGCGCTCTGTACCGCGTCCACACCGAGTTTCAGGGCGACGAGCCCAACCACCAGCCCCAACGCCAGCGGGATTATCGCTTTGCCTTTCATCGCTGAACCTCGTCTCTTGCGGTCTTCGTTTAGTCCTACTCCGCTTCGATCCCGAGAATCCGCTTCTCGGACAGAGCCACACGCTTGCCAACCGGGCTAGTCCCGGCGCATACGCCGCTCGACTTTGCTCCTGCCTGTATCGGACCAAGCTGGGGGTGGATTTAGCTATCGATCCTGAGTGATGACAAACCCCGCAGGAACCGGCGAGAGTCCGGGATTATCGGGCGGGATGCCCGTCCCGGCCCGGAGAACGACCAGCCCCTCAAAACGACAACGCGGTGGCACCTCGGCGAGAGAACGCCGAGCGTGCAACCGCGGTCGAATAAGCTGGAGCCGGATTCGGGCTACATGCCTTCCTTACGCATCGTGCAGTGTCCTTCGAGGTCAAAACCCTTGGTCCCGAAGAAACCGGTGATCGACACGCTGTCGTAAGGCACGGACACGGTGACCGTCTCGACCGGGTCGTAGGGGTCGGTCGTCGCGTGTGTCTTGGTCGTGGTATACCCCGTGATATCGGCGGCATCCATGATCAGCCCAATCCGGGCATCGATTTGCGTGTCGGTGCTGCTCTGCAGTACGGCGATACGGCATCCCTCCCGGGCAGCGTTGGTCAAGCTCTGCTGCACCAGAAAGACGTAGCCGTACTCCATAATGCCGAAGAGAATGGTCATCAGCAGCGGGCATACCACCGCAAACTCGAGTAAGGCCGCCCCGCGCGCCCGCGGGTGGCGACGATTGTGTGAAGGCATCGCAGGAGGTTTCATCTTATAGCGCCCACCAGTTAGAAACCTGGCCAGCGAGCACGATTAGAGAGCCAATCGTCAGAGGTACGCCATAAGGGAGCAACTGCGATCCGTTATTGGCAAAACTCTTGGCCGACCCGAACTCTCCGAAAGCCGTGTCGCGGCTCTGTACCTTGACCATCAGTACCCCGAGATTGGCGCAGGCGGTCTGCAACCGGCCGGTACTGACGATCATCACCGCTGCGATGATCCCGCCCAATACCACACCGACCGCAAACGACACAAACACCATCCAGGGCCCGAACCACACCCCGATCGCTGCCATGAGCTTGACATCCCCCGCGCCCATCCCGTGCATGGCCCAGGGAACGATCAAGACCCCAAAACCCACCAACAAGCCCAGGGCTCCGATTCCGAGCCCCGCGATACCGTGGAAGTACCCTTGCACAGCGAAGCCCAAGAGAATCAACGCCACGTTCAGCCAGTTGGGAACGCGGCGCTGCGCATAGTCAATCCACGACGCCAGGATCACGCCCGGTACCAACAGCGCGCAGGTCACTGCCCAGAAAGGGTCCATCGGTCTACTCCTTGACATAGGAGGGAAGCTGTCGTCACCTTCGATGCCGGGTGTCCACCCCGATGAAAGCAGGCGCCGGGCCCCACCCCGCATCGGAGTGGAGCCCGATCACCCTTATTCATCAACCGGTTCCCTTTCCGTCCGGCTGCCATATCCAGCCCCGCCGGATTGCGAGCACTGCTAGCCGATCTCGCGGGTACACCGGTTGTCAAGCGCATCGAAGCGCCCGTGAGGCCACCGCGGCCTACTGCAGCACGGCGTCTACCTCGTCGAACTTGGCTGACGCACTGGTCCCGATAGCCGTCACCGCCGTAATGCAGACTACAATAATCAGCGCCAGCATCACCGCATACTCAGTTGCGGTCGGGCCATCTTCGGACTTGAGGAAGTTCTTAACGCGATTCAACATATCAAGGCTCCTTCAGAGATGCGAGGTCACTACAACCTCTTCAGAATCGTTTCTTGCTCAGACCTGTCCGTCGGCCTGGCACACTTTTGCACGACTCGAACCTCCGAAGGGCACGAGCATCACTTACCGGCCCATCCCTCAGCCGGTCATCCCCACCCTGACTAGTGGGCTGTGTTCGCTCCAGAATACCGTCCCCGTTACTCCCGGATTGACACGCTCTCCTGATCGGTTTCGTGCCATCTCCGCCCGCTCGCCCCGGCATGCACTGTGCAACCGGCACACGAGCGACAATGTGTATCTACGAAACAAACCCGACCCGGGCAAACGGAATCAACAAAACACCATGGCGTCCGGTAACCCCTGCGATGAGCTCGCCCCGCAGCCTTGGTCCGTGTATGCGGGTGCCCCATCACTTCAGCGACTGATAGGTTTGGCCGCTCGTGGGCATCATGAATGTAGCGTCACCCCCTGTTGGTGACGAACAACGCGGGTTCGCCACCCCCAAGGAAGAGAGTCTTGCCACGGACTGCTGAACCTGTCCCCTCACCCTACCCTCTCCCCCAAGGGAGAGGGGCTTGGGTCCGCAGCATGAACGCGGGAAACTGAACTAGGTAGTGCCTACGGCCCGAGGCAACCCCCAGTGGCCCCGCTGAGTTTGCTCGAGCTGGTGCGCAGCCCAGAGAAAGACCAGGGCCGGCAGCAGGATCAGCGGCTGCCACCCCAAGCTCTTCGCCAGAGGGTACGCCGGGAACAGCACATACGCCGCGATCAGACCCAAACGGACCCACCCGCCGAGGGACCCGCCGCTGGCCTTGCATCGATTCACCAACAGCAGAACGGCCAGTAGCATCAGTCCGGTATCGTAATACTGCGTGTGGGGGCTCACCAATACTGAACCGGCTACGGCGACTGCCCAGTGAAGCTCGAATGAATCCCCCGCAGGGTTCGCAGTCCGCCATAACCAGAGCAACACACAGACGGTGAGGGCTACGTAGGTGATTCCCCACAGCGTCCCTGAACGCCCCGGCCAGGCGTATTCAAAGAAGCCGATCCATGACGCCTGGGTGGCACCATTGTAGATGAACTCCAAAGGACCGAAGGACGCCAGGGTGTGGAGCATTTCCAAGGGCCACCGGATCCCGCACACCAAAGCTCCCACAACATAGTGTCCGATAGCCACCGCAACAGAGGCCGCAACACACTTGACCTGTTTGCGATACAAGAGCAAGACCGCGAATAGCAACGCGAACTGTGGCTTGAAGAACAGCAAGCCCAGGAACACCCCGGCGAGTCCCTCACGACGCTGTCGCAGACTCGAGTATGTGGCGGCCATCAAGCAGAAGCTGAGCGCCGTGTTCTGGCCGCCGGTGATCGTGCGGACAACCGGATAGAACGACAACCCGAGCAGAATGACCGTGGTCCAATGCGCGTGCAGCCCCGGAAGATATGGACGCAATAACCGCATTCCCAGAAGGAACAACGTCAACGCTGCTGCCGAGTAGAGAACGTACGCAACAATGTACGGAAGACCTGTTAGCGGCGCAAACGCGGTGGCCACGGATGGGGGATTGACGTACGCTGCCAAGGACCCGTAGCCGTCATCTCCCACAATCGCCCGCTGAGCCTCCGCCTGGGCCTGGAGATCATAGAGGCTCCCGCCGTTCCCCTCAGCCACCATGCGCCCGGCGGTGTAGAACACCAGAAAGTCGCCGCCCACCGGGTCGCCCTTGCCGTTCAACGGTCCGGAAAACCGCGCCACGAATACGACGAACGCGACCGCCCAGCCGGTGGTGACCGACAAAGCCACCAAGTGCAGGACGCTCACGGAGGTCAGGGCGAATACCCAGCGTCGAATCATGAGTCGGGATACTCCGGTCAGACCCGTGGCGCCGCGGGCAACGCCCCACGTGTCGTCCCATCACTATCGACGGTGCATGGGGCGGCGTTCAGTCCGGGCGAAACGCCCGCTCCCTACGTCCGAAAATGTGGAACGTCGCGGGTCTCCTGGCGGGCGAAGACGTCTTGCCCGACCAGGATGCAGAACGGGGTCAGCAGAACGCCAAGCTTGATGCTTCTCGCCCACCGGTGCAAAGAGCTGCAGGGCCAGTCGCCAGTAGCGATCATGGACGTAGCGTCACCCCTTGTGGGTGACGAGCCCGCGTTATGATACTTCTAGTGCTCCGTCACGTGTCGTTTGATGGCGTAACCTGAACCGAGCCGCGACCGTCAGGGAGCGGACCAGCGAGAGTGGCGGACACCTCGGCAAACCGCTTCCTCACGGGCGCGGCTCGGATTGCTCATCGGCCCAGGTGTGACGCTGCTCTAGCTGGGCAAGGCGAGGCCGGTGATTGTGGCTTCGAACACCAGCACGCCGTCTTGGATCGCCTGGGTCTCGCAGATGATCCGTCGGGTGCGGTTGTCTATTTCCCGGCACAGCAGCAGCAGGCGGGACGGGGGCACGACCGGGGCGCGGAACTTGCAGCCGTCCACCCCACCATAGGCGATCATGCCCTGAAACCCCTGGATGTACTTGCAGGTGTACGCGGAGAGGTGGGCAACGGCTTCGAGCATGAGCACGCCGGGGAAGATCGGGTTCCCCGGTACGTGACCGCGTACCCACCACTCATCCGTCCGTATCTCTCGCACTGCCGCCGCCGTACGGGATTCCGGATCGTGAAAGCAGATCCAGTCCAATTGCCTGAACTCGAACTGCTGCGGGAGCGCGCTGTAGATCTCATCCTGGCTGTAGACCACCTGGGCGGGATCCAAGGTGGATGGGTCCAAGATCAAGGGAGGGGGCATAGTAAGAGCACTCCCGCCGGCACCGTAGCCTGCTGGCAGGTTACCGCGCGCTGTCGACGCTACTCCCGGACGTTCCCAGCCCGCTGACGAGTGGGGTGGGCCGTTCGTGCTTTGGCTGAGACGGCCCCAGCACGTCGCCACCGCCACTTCGTCCCCATGCACCCACAAACGCAGGCGTATTGGAGCGGCCCGGACTGGCCTGTAACGACGTTTCCTAGAACGGCACTGGTTAGGCAGGGGGCTGTTCTGACCGGACCTCGAGGATCTTCTTGCGCAGCTCCTGAGCGACCGATTTCACGTCCTGCATGGCTTTGCGGACCCGCGTGCCCGCCGCCTTGTTGCCGCCGGTAGCCTTAGCCACGTCCTCTGCCGCCCCTTCTACGAGCTGCTTGAGACGTTCGTAATCCTCCATCAGCCGTCTCCTTCATTGGTATGCTTGGGTACCGTGTTGTGAACCATCGAGCGAGGGAGTCTAGCAGGGTCTTCCGGACAGGCAAAGCCCTTTTTGGTCAAAAATCGCTGTTATTAGGCCGCGAAGGCTGCCTGGATGCGGAGCCACCCACGGCAAGTCTCGGCCGGACCAGGGATGGTTGCGGGGGCACCAACTGGGGCCCGCGCCGGGAGCCATGACGCAACTTCATATAAAATAAAAGGTTACAGCCATGAGGCTGGCAGGATTGGGCGGCTGGTTCCCTGTTTCTGGTCAAGCGCAACTCCGCGCGGGTCCGATATTCCACTGGCGGTGACGCCCTGGAGTTTGTTTCTCTCCAAATGTGATTCAACGGAAATCTCACCATGGTGAACACAATGAGCCTCGGGTACTCGATCCTGCTGATCGCAGCTACAAGCCTGGCTGCGGCGCTGCCCCCGCCGGAACATCAGACCGCCAAGGTCCAGGCCAAGCGGTTCGAGGTTGCCTATCGCGCGAACCAAGCTGCCCTGCCGCTCAGCCGCGTCGACCTCTGGTATTCTCGAGATAGCGGCGCGACTTGGCACAACTACGGAATCGATGACGACGCCCAGAGCCCGATCCAGTTCAGCGCTGAGCAGGAGGGGTTGTACGGGTTCTACGTGGTGATGGCCAACCCCCAGGGCAGCTCCGGGCCAGCCCCGGCGCCGGGGACCGCACCCCACGAGTGGGCATTCGTGGACTACACCCCTCCTATCGTTCAAGTGCATCCTGTGCGCAAAGACGCTCCTGACGGAGTTCGCCCAAGGCTACAGATACGCTGGACGGCGATCGACGCCTTCTTCTCACCGCGTCCCATCGAGCTGGAGTACCGGGTCGCGCCGGATGGCGAGTGGAACACGCTCGCCGACCGCCTTTCGAACACTGGTCGCTACGATTGGATAGCCCCCGAGCACTTGGTCGGTCGCGTGGTGATTCGCGTCACCGCACGGGATCGCGGCGGGCACCGCGTCAGTGCGGTGGCGTCAGCCGTTGAAATCGCCCCCATCAGCGTCCCCGAACCGGATTCGGCGCCTCCAGCCGAACACACCAAGCCAGATCCGCTCAGCGGGACCGATCGCGAGCGGGCGGAAGCCCTCTTCCGCAGGGGCCTGATGCACAAGGAGGCGGGGGAGTTCCGCGTGGCAGCTGCCCGGTTCCAGGATGCGCTGGCGATCGCTCCGCAGTACCCCGAGGCGCTTGTGAACCTGGGGGAGACTCTGTACCTTCAGAACCAGCACACGGATGCGATCAAGGCGTATGAGTGGGGCGTGCGGCTCGAGCCCGAGTGGGTGGCGGCGCGGCGCGGGTTGGTGCGGGTGCTGATGATGGCCGACCGCTATGAGGCAGCTTCCGCCCATCTGGCCCACCTCCTGGAGCAGTCTCCCACGGACGCGGAATCCTGGCTGACTTTGGGAGACGTAGCTATGTCGCGCGGCGATGAGCTCATGGCCCGGGAGCATTGGCATAAGGCTGCGACGGTGGACGCTGCGACGGGGAAGGTAATCGAACGAGCCCAGGCGCGGTTGGATAGTCTGCAGCGAGTGGCAGTTTTGGCGGGGCCAGCGAGGGATTAGAGGTGGGTACGTCGGAGATGGGACCGGTCTACGTGGTGTATGGGCCGGAAACGTTCTTGAAGCAGCAGGCGGTGCGCCGGTTGGTTCACCAGGCGCTGGGGGCCGAGGCTGAGGCGCTGGGGCCTACGCGGTACGACGGAGCCACCGCTGAGCTGGCGGATGTGCTGGACGAGGTCCGCACGCTCTCCCTGCTCGGGGATCTCCGCGTCGCCATCGTCGAGGACGCGGACAGCTTCGTTACCCGCAACCGGGCCGCCCTGGAACGGTACTGCGCGGACCCGTCGGACTCCGGACGCCTGATTCTGGTGTGCAAGACCTTCAACGCCCGCACCCGGTTGTGCAAAGCCGTTGCAGGGATGCAGGGCCTGATCAAGTGCGAAGCCCCGCGGGGGGCGGCGCTGAACGCATGGATATCCGAGCGGGCTCGCACCGCCTACGGCAAGCCGATGGATCGAAGCGCGGTGGCTCGCCTCCGCGAGCACGTGGGGGAGACTCTGGGGGTATTGGACGCCGAGTTGAGCAAGCTCACCACCTACGTGGGGGCGCGGTCGAGCATCACCGCGGAAGATGTGGACGCCCTGGTGGGCAACGTGCGCGAACAGAACGTCTTCGCCATCACCGCGGCGATGGCGGACGGAGACGTACGCACCGCCTTGCATCACTGGGAACGGGTACTGGCGACCGACCGGGCGGCGCCCGGGCGGGCGGTCGGCGGTCTGGCCTGGGGTATTCGGCGTCTCTTGGACGCTCACCAAGCCGTCGCCACGGGCACGCCGGTGGGCAATCTCGCCAGGCAGTTCTGGACCGAACCCGCGGTGCTCGAACGGCGTCTCGCCCGGGTATCGAGCAGGATGTTGGAAGACCAGTTGTGCGATCTTCTCGCCGCAGACGTTGCGGCCAAGACCGGACGCAGCGAAGTGAGTCGAGCGGTGGAGCGATTCATCATCACCCACGCTACCGCCGCAAGCCCGACAGGAGGTCGATGATGGCTCGTTACGGATGGTGTGTCGGATGGGTTGGCGTAACCCTGGGCCTCGCGGCGGGGTGTGTGCAGGTCAACGATCGCTGGATCCCCTACCACGAGTATGAGCAACAACAAGCCGCTCTGGCTGACGAGACCAACGATCCAGTTACGGTTTCCGGGGATGCACAACCGGGGTCGGCGGTATCTGACCCAACCGCTCCGGCGTCAGCCCAGAACGAGCCGGCGCCGCCAGAGTCGATCACAGACTTCGTGAGCCGGTTGCAGGCACGGGAGCACCTGACTCAGCGACCGAGCCCCCACCCCCAGGAGGGCCGTCCCGAACCGTCGGCTCCGGTGGAACGGGCAACGGTGGAGACCCAAACTTCGGCGAATGTGGGGCTGGCTGTGCCATCGGTTCCGGTGGCGGTCGATACCCCGGACGGCGTCTCGCCCGCACGACCGAGCGAGGCACCTCGCATTGAGTCGGTAAGCGTGGTGTCCGGGATCAACCCCGCCGCAGCGCGGGCGGCGGAGTCCAAGACGGTGAGCGCGAACGAGCCGCTGGATGCTACGGAAGTAGTGCAGGACTACAGCATCCGCGAATACATCGCCATGCTGGAGGAGGCCCTGCAAAGTGACCCTGCGGACATCGAATCGCAGTGGATGTTGAGCACCATGCGCCTGATGACCGGCGAAGCGGACCGGGCGAGCGACATCTCCGACGAGATTGCCCAGGACCCCGCGGAACTGTTGTGCGGAGCACTGCGACTGTTCGCCGACTTCCGACAACTGCTGGCCGATCCGGCTCACCCGGCGGACGATACGCTTACGGCGCTGGAGGCTTTGCGCGTACGGCTGCAAGAGCGTGCCGAGTTGCTGATCCCGGTCGTCGCCATGTGTACGCGAGTGCGGACCTTCGGGGTGTACGATCAGATGCCCCCGGACCAGTTCGTTCCTCACCAAGCCAACCGTACGGTCGTCTATACCGAGGTCAAGAACTTCGTGTCCATGAAGGTCTCCGATGGGCAGTACGAAACGCTGCTGGCGGGGCGCCTGGAACTCCTCACCCCGGAAGGCCAGGTGGTCTGGCAGCACGAAGAGGATTCCATCAAGGAAGTCTCGCGCCAGCGGCGCGAGGACTTCTTCCTCGCCCAGTTGGTCACCTTTCCACCGAGCCTGGCTGCGGGTGACTATGTGCTCAAGGTCATGATCCAGGACTTGCAGGGGGGCAAGGCAAACGAAGCCCACCTCGAGTTCGCTATCGGGCAGCGAAGGGTCAGCAGCGCCGTGCCGTGATGCGGATCACACACGCCTGACGATGTCTCGCCAATCTCGAGATGGTTACCAGGGGAGACTGGTTGCTCCGGCTCCACCGCCGATAACGCCCCCGCTGCCCGTGACCAGTGCCGTTTCGCCACTGTCGCGGTTGACTCGTACCGTGAGCGTCGCGGTGCCTGCCAGCAGGGTGATCTTGGCTGCGCCGGCTTGGTCCGTCCCCCCGTACATATTGAACTCGAGTTGATTGTCGCCCCCCAGGAGATAGCTGTCGATGGTGACGCCGGACATCGCCGCCGCCCGCCCGCTGCCGAACTGCGTAACGTAGGGCTGCCCGGTGGTCGGATCGGTTATCGGCGTGGCCGGGGCCGACGCTCGAGCCAGCATGTAGGAGTTGTTCGCCTGATCGAAGGTCACCACACAGAGATCATCCGCGTGGGAGATGGACTCGAACTGAGCGTAGGCCAAATCTGCGAACAGCAGACGTGCAGCTGCTTGCACCCGAGAGCCATCGGTAGCGCCCATCATCGGAACGACTAATGTCGTCGCGATGGCCACCACCACGACCACGATGAGCAGCTCCACCAGGGTAACCGCCCGCCGATTCCGCCGGATAGTGCTCCGCGCATGTCGAGGGTGCGTGGCCTTCATATTGAGTCGCGCCTCCAGGCCCGAAGCCGTGGCGGCGGACCAGGGCGCCGCCTTCCGGGCTAACCAGGATATCGGCAAACTCCAGCCGAGTCCCCGGTGGATCGGCTGTATAGGCTACGGGCACCGCGACGCCGATAACTTAGCGGTTTCCCCAGCGCCGAGCGGCCTTAACCCGTGAACGATATCAGCCGACGAAACGAATCGAGCCTTACTGCGCTGCGGAGGCGGACGGAAGGCCGATCGTTATTCGCAGAGGGACTTCGCCCATGATTCTCTACGCCCTGTCACCCGCCCTGCCGAAACGAACCCACCGGCGCGGTTTGACCCTGATCGAGGCGCTGCTGGCTACCGTGGTGCTGGCGTTTACCAGTATCGCGGTAACTCAGGCGGTGGTGGTGGGGCAGATGCAGACCATGGACGCCCTGCGCCGGGCACGGGCCCTGGAGATGGCGGAGGCGCTGGTGGACGAAGTCCTGCGTCTCCCCTACGCGGATCCGAACGGAACCGGCGGTGAGGTTGGACGCACCAACTTCGACGACGTCGCCGACTATCACGGATTCAGTGAAGCTACAGGTACGTTGAGTGATCTGAGCGGCACCGCTTATGCGTCGCCGTACCAGGGCTTCTCGCGTGCGGTCACCGTGGTGGCGGCTGGAGGCGGGGGGATCAGTGTTACGGAGTTCGGCGACCCGCTGCCCGGGTTGGTCGTAAGTGTGACTGTGCAGGATTCGGCGGGAGCAACGTGGACGTTGACACGCTTCAAAGCTCAACCACCAGAGTGAGGCGCCGTCCGGCGTTTACCATGGTGGAGCTGTTGCTGGCCCTGGCGATCACCGGTCTGGTGTCGGCGGCGATCACCTCCATGCTGATGGCGGTGTCCCACGGGACTTCGTCCAGGCGCGACCTGCGCACCGTGGTAACCCGCGGGCGCGTTCTTGACTCGAGGCTGACGGCAGCGGTACGCGGTTCGCGTGCCGTACTCGAGAACGGGACGGACTACCTGATCCTCTGGTCCGGAGATGTGAACACCAACGGAACCCAGGACGCCCCCGACCTGTCCGAGATTCGTCTGATCGAACGACTGGGCACCGGTATTGTGAAGTCGTATGCGTTCCCCGACGACTGGACGCAGGCCCAGATCGACGCCGCTGACGAGTCATACGCCCTGTCGGGCAACCCGGCGGGGTTCTTCCGCACTGAAACCTCCGATGCCAAGACTGCCAAGTCCTTCACGGGAAAGCGCTGGGCACTGGATGTTACCGAGATGACCTTCCAGCTCAACGCCACGGACCCCGCAAGCATCACCCTGGTAAGTTACCGCCTGAGTCTCCAAGCCGGAGAGCTGGCTGAACAAGTCGTGGGCGCGGCATCTCCGCGTTACACCTCCATCAACTAGACGAGGCGGCGGGGGCTACAGACGGCGACCGCAGGCCTCGGCCAGCGGAGCCAGACCGGTCATTAGCTTGCTGAACTGTTCCGGGTCGAGCGACTGGTGCCCGTCACTCCACGCCTTGCCCGGCGTATGGTGAACTTCAATCAGCAGGCCGTCCGCTCCGCAGGCGACGGCTGCGTTGCTCATCGGCGCCACTAGATGGCTGCGCCCGGTTCCGTGGGAGGGATCCACGATGATCGGAAGGGTGGAGCGGCGCTTGATTTCCGGCACGATGGCCAAGGCCAGGGTGTTGCGCACATAGGTCTCATGCGTGCGGATCCCGCGCTCGCACAGAATCACGTTGAGGTTGCCCCCGCGCATGATGTACTCCGCCGCCATGAGATACTCGTCCAGCGTGGCGCTCCAGCCGCGTTTGAGCAGCACGGGCCTGCTCTGTTGGCCCACGGCACGCAGCAGCGGAGCATGATGCATGTTCCGCGATCCGACCTGGAGCACGTCCGCGTACCGCGCCACCAACTCGACCTGCTCGGTACACATCACCTCGGTGACGATGGCCAGCCCGGTCTCCTCGCGGGCCCGGGCGAGCATCTCCAGACCGCGTTCGCCATGCCCCTGAAACGCGTAGGGCGTGGTGCGCGGCTTGAACGCCCCGCCGCGCAAAGCCACCGCCCCGGAATCCGCCACCGCCGCGGCGATCTCCAGCACTTGCTGTTGACTCTCCACACTGCAAGGCCCGGCGATGATGGCTAGCTGCCGACCGCCTACTGTAGCATGCTTGCCCAGCGGAACCGTGCGGGTCTGCTCGTGCTCGGTTCGGCTGCCGGCGAGGATTGGCTCGGCGCGGTCTAGCACCCGCTCGACCCGCGGTGCTTCCTCCAGACCCGCGCGGTCTACCGTACCGTTACCGGTGAGTACCTCGACTATCGGCGGGCAGGCGCCCTCGAGTACGCAACTGTCGACTCCCATCTCGCTCAGGAGTCGCACGACATGATCGACGTGCTCGGCGCCGCTGCCGGACTCCATGACCACCAGCATCTTTCGTACTCCTCCGCGCTCGGTCAACGCCCCCCACCCCCCGCATGATGCACCCGCGAGTCGGATGCACTCAGGCCAGGAAGGGCGCGAAACACCACCACCGGTGATGGATTGTCCAGCGCACGGGCTCGGGCGACGTGTGGTCGTTTCCCTCCGACGGGCTGAGCAGGCGTAACGCCACGCCCTCGCACTCGCAGAACGCGCCCGTCAGCATCGAACCGAAATGAAACCAAGCCCTCTGACTCTACAACGCTACTACTTTGGTCAAGGTATTTCAAGGCTTAGCTCGGGAAACCGCTCATGGCGATTTCCGCGCCCTTGAGAACCCGGTCATCCTCCGTGCGACAGAGTAGAACCCGGTCCGCCTAGAATACCCAGAGGGCGCCGACCACCTCCCAGAACTCCACAAGCCCTCACGCACCTGCCCCGCAACCGCCGACGCCTATGACGCCCGCGCCTTGGGGATTATCGCAATCGCCTCGATCTCCACGAGCAGTTCCGGACGGCAGATCCGCGCCTCGATACACGTGCTCGCGGGCAGGGGAACCAGCTCCTGCTCGGTGAAGTAGGCGTTGCGTGCCTCGTTGAACGGGTCGTAGTCGCGAAAGTCCGCCAGGTAGCACGTCGTGCGCACGATGTCGTGCCAGTCGGCTCCCTCGGCTTCAAGCAACCCCGCGATGTTGGTCAGTGCCCGCCGGGTCTGGGCCGTCACGTCACCGGGGTGGATTGAATCCCCCGCCTCGTTGACGCTCGCCGTACCGGAGATGAACAGCATCACGCAATTGTCCAAGTCGACGCGCATCCCCCGTGAAAACGAGACCTTCTTGGGATAGTCATACGCCTCATTCAGGACAGTCTTATTCTCGATGGGGGTCTTGGGGATGCGCGTTTTCTCTGCCACGTACATTCAGCCTTCCTCCAAGCACGTACCTCGCGGACCGGGCGACCCACGCCGCCGTCCATGTCGATTCTGTACCAAACAGTATAGCCACAAAACGGGGCTCTCCTGACACCTTTTTCGCCAAGCTGCAGGCGGCCCCCGCTACTTACCCGGCGAAACCGCCCCCCGAGGGGATTGCGGCTTGGGCGAGCGTTCATCAGTCCTCTGCGACTGTCGAACGACGACCAGACCGTCTGTCGGCACGCCAGAGACCACCTGACGTGTCCCGTCCGGCCAATCCACCTCCAGACGCTCCACAGCTCGATGCTCACCCAGACCGAAGTGCAACCGCCCATCATGCTGCGAGAGGTAGCTGCCCCCCGAAACCCGCCGGCGAACCTGGATCCGCCCACCGTACCGCAGCCGAACCACCGCCCCGAGCGCGTCACGATTCGGGGGCAGGCCTACAAGCTGCACGCTCAGCCAGTGTCGGCCAGCGCGCGGGGTGTCGTTACGCAATATGTTGGGGGAGGCGTTGAGGTTGGCTACTAGAAGATCGACATCCCCGTCGTTGTCGAGGTCCCCCGCAGACACGCCTCGACTGGTGAACGCCGCGCCCGGCTCCCAGGCGACCGCACTGAACCGACCACGCCCGTCATTCACAAACAGACGGTTGGGTTGGGCTTCCAGACGCCAGGCGCTCCCGTTGGTCAAGAAGGCGTCAACATCGCCGTCCAGATCGAGATCGGCGAGAACACCTCCCCAACTGTGCAACTGGGTCAGGCCCGACGAGAGACCCGACCGGACCGCCACATCCTCAAACATCCCCCCTCCCAGATTGCGGTACAGGCAGCTAGACCCCATGTCCGGGACCAGAATATCCACCCGACCGTCCCCGTCGATGTCGCCGATCTCAGCCGCCATCGCCGCCGCACCGTCTCCCGCCTCGCCAAACGCCACCCCCGCCAGCAGAGCCTCGTTCTCAAACCGGCCATCGCCGCGGTTGTGCAGCAGGAAGTTCTCCATGGCGTCGTTCGACACGAATACGTCCACCCACCCGTCCGCGTCGTAGTCGAAGACCCCCACCCCCATGGCTCGCCCCACGGGTTCGACGACGACGCCCGCCCGTTGGGTCATGTCGGTAAACGTCCCATCCGCGTTCCCGCGATACAGACGATCCTGCTGGCCCGGATACGCCAAGGGGCTCCGCACCGACTCCGCACCCGACCGCTGCCCCGCATCCGCCCGGTAGGTGATGTAGTTGCCCACGTACAGATCCAGCCGACCGTCGTGGTCGTAATCGAAGAAACCAGCCCCCACGCTGAACCGCGGGTCCGCGACGCCCGCCGCCTCCGCCACCTCGGTAAACGTCCCGTCGCCGTTGTTGCGGTAAAGCAGGTTTGGACCGTAATGGGTCACATACAGATCCGCGTCGCCGTCGCCGTCGTAGTCCGCGGAGACCACCCCCATGCCATACCCCGGACGAGCCAGCCCGGCGGGAACCGTCACGTCCACGAACCTCCCGTTGCCCAGGTTGCGATACAGACGGTCCGTAGCCGCCGCCAGCCGCGCCCGCTCCGGAGCGTCAAGCTGTGCATCAGATAACCCGGGCGTCCAGCAGCCGGAGACGAGGTAGACATCCAACCAGCCGTCGCCGTCGTAGTCCAGCAGCCCGCACCCGACGCCCGTAGCTTCCACGATGTTGGTCATGGCCCGGTCGCCGATGGTCTGCACGAAGTCGATTCCGGACTGGGCGGTAACGTCGGTGAACACCAGTGTCGGGCGGGCGGCGGCGGATGGATTGGCGGTTCCGCCTGGAGTCGCGGGCTCGTGGGTTACGGCAGGCGCCCCCGCCAGCCGAACAGCCTGCGGGACGCAGGCCGCGACAACACCTTGGACCCCTTGCCCCGCACTGGCCGGTAGAGCGGCGCCCAGCGCTACCGCCGACACCACCCACACGGTCCTGCAGGACCGGCTGCGGTGAGACGCGCATCTCCGGAGGTTCTGCAGATAGTTAAACAATATCACGATCAGATTATACTTCGCCCACCCGCCCCATTCCAGGCGAGTGGCGAGTTGCATACCTTCATCCCGGCGGGTGGCATGGGTGAGCTGTGCTCACCCGTGTGGCATGCCGATGGCCCACGGGCAAACAAGTTTGCCCATGCCACCACAATGCGTGAAAGCAGGCCGACGCGGCGGGGTCGTTTCCTGGGGACGACCCTTGCGGATCAGGGATATCGAGTAGAATGCCCGGCCCGGCGCGGAGGACCGCAGCCGGACCGGGCCTGCGTTACTGAAAAGGGGAGACTGATTGAACGTGCTCCAAACCGTAAACGCGTGTCCCCAGGCGGACGGTGCGCCGTTGCGGGGCGATCTCGATGCCCTGCTGAACCGCGAGTGGTTGCTGACCGACGGACGCGGCGGATTCGCGATGGGTACGGTTCTGGGATGCCCCACGCGACGGTATCACGGCATGATGATCGCCTCCCGGCGACCTCCGTTGGAGAGGTTCCTGCTCCTCGCGGGGACGCTGGAGCGCGTCGCCATTCAGGGCCGGACCGTGGACCTATCCACTGCCCAGTTCGCCTCGGTGACCCATCCCACCGGCTACACCGGGCTGAAGAACTTTGACTACTGCCCCGGAGGTAGCGCCCCCTGGGTGCAGTGGACCTTCACCCACCCGCAGTTTGAAGCCCGCAAGCGGCTGACGCTCCACCCGGGTTCCAACGTCGTCCACCTGCGCTACGAGATCACTTCGTCGATCCCCGACGAGTTCGAGCTGGAGGTGCTTCCCCTGCTGGCGATGCGCGACTTCCACGGTCTTCAGCGCGGTGACGCCATCGAGCCCTGGGAGATGAGCGACGAGGCGGGCGGCTTGTGGGTGCGAGATCGATCCCAGCCGGACGTAACCCTGGCGATGTTCCCGCAGCGGGGCGCCGGTCTGGAGCACGCGGCGCTCGACGTGCAGCCCTCGTGGTGGCGCGATTTTCACTACCGGGCTGAGGTCGAGCGCGGCGAGCCCGGAACCGAGGATCTGATCTGTGCCGGCGTCTTTCGCGCTGCGGGCAGCAGGACCATGGCCGTCGAGCTGGTCGGCGTGGGAATGGCGGCGTCGATGGACCAGGCTCGCAGCGCCGCCGAACGCGCATTTGTCCGCGCGGGTACGACCGCACAACCCCGGCGCAGCCCGCGGGACCGAGGGATTCGCCAACGCCTGCGGGAGGCGGCGGAGCAGTTCGTAGTCCGGCGCCAGACGGTTCAGCCCGACCAGGATGTGACGATCATCGCGGGCTACCCGTGGTTTGGGGACTGGGGGCGTGACGCATTCATCGCCCTGGAGGGTCTTTTGCTGGCTCGTGGGAGATTCTCCGAGGCCCGCAAGGTGCTCGCCACCTTCGCGGGCGCGGAGCGCCACGGACTGATCCCCAACCGGTTTGACGACTACGGCGGTCAGTGTGCCTACAACAGCGTGGATGCGTCGTTGTGGTTCATCCATGCGGCGGATCGCTACTCGTCGCTCTCCGGCGACGAGCAGGTATGGGCTGCGGTGCTGGCGAAGCCCTGCCGAAACATCGTCGATGGGTTCGTCCAGGGCACGCTCTACGACATTCGGGTCGATGAGCGCGGGCTGGTGAGTTGCGGAAACGCCCACACCCAGATCACCTGGATGGACGCTCTCTGCGACGGCGTCGCCTTCACCCCCCGGCACGGTTGCCCGGTCGAGGTCAACGCCCTCTGGCATCACGCTCTGCGCATTCTGGGACGGCGGCTGATCGGCGTGGATGACCAGACTGCCCGACGCTGTCAGCGGCTGGCGGAGCAGGTCACGGCTGAATTCGCTCCTGCGTTCTGGAACGAGGACGGCGGATACCTCTACGATTGCGTACGCGGAGACTTCAAGGACGCCTCCATCCGCCCCAACCAGATCTTCGCGGTCAGCCTGGCGGAGGACCTTCTTTCGGAAGAGAAGCAGCGGGCGGTTCTGGATACGGTTACCCGCCATCTGCTGACGCCGTTCGGGCTGCGCAGCCTGGCGGCGCACGAGCCGGGGTACTGTCCGCGCATGGTGGGAACGCGGTTCGAGCGGGACCGGACCTACCACAACGGCACGGTGTGGTCCTGGTTGATCGGGCCTTACGTGGATGCTGCTCTGCGCGTGCATGGCCGGACCGCTGAATCCGTGGACCACCTGCGCCGAACCATCGCCCCGCTGCTCGGCCACCTCACTGAGGCAGGGCTGGGTACGATCAGCGAGGTGTTCGACGGCGACGCCCCGCACGCCCCTCGCGGCTGCATCGCCCAAGCCTGGAGCGTCGCCGAACTCCTGCGGATCATGACGCAACTCGACTCGGTGTCGGGCGCCGAATGCCATGCTCATCCCGCAGGGTGAGAACGCCGCCGATCCAATCATGGCCACGCTTCGCGAAGGCCATGGCACCCAGTGAGGATCGCTCCTTCGCGATCCGACCAAACGGTCACGGATTCGAGATGACCCGGCGGGTGGCATGGGCAAACTTGTTTGCCCGTGGGGGCAGGTACGCTGCACGGGTAAGCAGAGCTTACCCATGCCACCCGCCGCGCACCGGTCTGAAATCGCGCGGGTGCCCCGTCCTTTGCGCAGCAAAGGGTGGGGGCCCATCACTGCCAACGCGCCGGGGAAGTACCACCCTTGCTTGCAGAAAGGACGGGGCACCCACACACGACCGGGTGGCCCATCTCATTGATCCGACCTCCAGGCGGATATCGAGGTGGGGGACGACTGGGCTCGAACTCTCTTCCTGGTTATCCTGGGCGCCAGTCCGAGGAGCGTACTCGAGGAGATCGGCGTGGATCAGTCCGGGGAAGCCAGCACCTGGCGAGTCGAGGTTAGAACGCGATCGGTGGATCTGGATGCAAAGGGTCGAGAGGCTCTCGGCAACCTTCGCCGGTCCGGGTTCACCCACATTCGTTCGGTGTGCGCCCGCCGACTCTACCTGCTCCACGGAACGCTCGACCTCGACGCCGTGGAGCACGTCG
>JAAEQG010001395.1 GCA_024231775.1 bacterium | reverse complement strand
GAAGCTGCCGCCGGATACGCCGTTGTTCCACATACCGGAAGGGCTCGTGCGGATTCTCGAACGCGACCTTGTGGCTGCGGGGATTGCCCGGCTCGTGCGCGATGAGAACGGCAAAGCGCGCATCGACAAGACGGATGACCGAGGCCGGACGATTGACGTTCATGCGCTGCGGCACACGTTCGGCACCCACCTGAGCAAAGGCGGGGTGGCGCCGCGGACGGCACAAGCGGCAATGCGGCACGGCTCGCTTGAGCTGACCATGAACACCTACACCGATCCGAGGCTGCTCGACGTGGCCGGGGCGTTGAACGTGCTGCCCACGCTGCCGCTGGACGACGGGCCGGGCGCCGAACGCCAGCGGGCAACCGGAACCGACGCGACTTCGCTTGTACCAATGCTTGTACCAACTGCAGGGAATCACTGCACGCCGCAGGCAAACGCGGGCAACGTGACGCCGCGCGGCATCCGCGGAGCGGACGATGCTCCAGGATGCGTAAGCGTCGGAGCTGACCACGGTCGGCGCACGCCAGCCGGTGCTGACACGCGGGATACGGCACTGAGGACGGTGGGACTCGAACCCACGACAAACGGCTTAAAAGGCCGCTGCTCTGCCGACTGAGCTACGTCCCCACGCAGAGTCTAACACCTGCCGTCCTGCTTTCAATGTTCGGGCAGCACGAAGCCGCCAGTTCCAGTATGATCAACCCGTTACCGTGGGAGGAAGAGGAGATGAGAGGCCCGCGGCGCGGAGGCTGCCGGTCCTTTCCGGCGCACCGCCCACGCACGGCGAGCACCGCTACGGCGGAGACCGCGGATGACCTACCTGATCGACGGAAACAACCTGCTCCACGCCGCTCCGCACCATCTGCCGGGTCCCGCCGTCGGCCGACAACGGTTGAGTGAACTGCTGGGATGGTGGAGCCGCCAAGTGCAGACGGAGGTCACGGTGGTGTTCGACGGTGCGGAGCCCCGCCCGAGCCTGGCTGCCCAGATGCGGGCGAGTGGTATCGACCTGCTGTTCAGCAGTCCGCGCACCGCTGACGAAGTCATCGAGGACATCATCGCAACCACGCGGTATCCGGCCCAGCTCTGCGTGGTGTCCGGTGATCGGGCGATTCAGTCCGTCGCCCGACGCCATCGGTGCACGACCATGGACTCCGGCGCGTTCGCCCGGGAACTCGCCGCCCTGCTCGCCCCCCGGAAGGATGACGCCGCGCGCCTCCCCGCGTCCACGCCACCGGAGAAGCCGGAATCGGTCAGTCGAGAGGAGGCTGACGAGTGGATGCGTGAGTTCGATGTTGATTCCACACCGTCGGAGGACACCCCTCTTTCGCCACCGGGGGCGGGCCGACCGTAGCCGGCGTCATGCAACATCATGAGGGAACGACACTGGGGGGGAGCTGGCCGGTCCGCATCAACTCGATGAACGCGTCGAAGAGGTAGGCGGAATCATGGGGGCCGGGGGCAGCTTCGGGGTGATACTGGACCGCGAAAACAGGTTCGGTGCGGTGCGCAAAGCCCTCCACGCTTCCGTCGTTCAGCGACTGATGGGTGACCCGAACCCCGAGCGGCTCGAGG